>JBKJXL010000374.1:0-5729 GCA_046716225.1 Candidatus Limnocylindrales bacterium
GCTACACGGCGTAGAGTCAGCCCACCTCGACATGTCGCGTGCCCTCTTGGAGACGAATCCCGTCATTCGCCCTGACATCCTCAACGAGGTCGGCGACATCGAGATTTGGTACGGGAGCGCAGAGCGCGCCGGCGACCATCTGGCCGAGCTCGAGCGCATGGGTCCCAGCGCAGATTGGGCCCGCACGCAGATCGACGCGACTCGCGCGCTTTTCGGGCTGCGGACCGGTCATCACTCGCACGCACGAGAACTCCTAGAGGGGCTTTCATTGGCCAAGCCCTGCAGCTCGACTGCTCACAAGGCTCGACTACTGGCCACTCGCGCACATATGTTGGCCGCCTCTGGATCGCCCGAGGCGCGTGACGCAATAGACGCCGCGAGCCGCCAGGCGCAACTCCAGGGCGCCGGCTTCTGGCAGACCTATTGCGAGGTGCTTGAGGCGGCAACGGGAAGTGCCGATGGCCTACGACGGTTCATTCGTCAAGGTGATCGCGACACCCTAGCGGTTATCAGCATGGCCGCCGAGCTCATCGTTCCTCGGCTTGCCGAATTTGGTCAGCAAGAGGCTGGGGTGGTCGCGGAGGAGGCGTCACGCCGCCCGGAGCGTTGGCGCGATCCCCTTCGACATGTCGTCGACACGAACGGGGCGCAGGAGTTGGCGGCGGCTAGGCTGTTGGAGGCGATCGGGACCGCCGACGATGTACCTCGGCTCCGTAGAGTCGCGAAGTCGCTGCGAGGTACGCCGGAGGCGGCACTTGGACGATCACTCGCGAGGCGTGTTGCGGCCCGTGTACTTGTGGAAGACCAGGGCCGAGTCTCAATCGCGATTGGGCCTAGAAACGTCGACGGGTCATCCATTAGACGCAAAGTCCTTGGCCTGCTTTGCTTCCTTCTATCCCGTCCTCGGTTCTCAGCGGCCAGAGACGAGGTGCTCGACGCGCTTTGGCCGGACTTCGATCCGGCCGACGCCTTGAATTCACTCAATCAGACCGTCTACTTCTTGCGCCGAGTCTTCGAGCCGGCGTTTCAGGAAGATCTTTCCCCGGGCTACTTGAGCCATGAAAGCGACGTCGTGTGGCTGGACATGGACCTGGTCGAATCGCGAAGCCACCGCTGCTCGGAGCTCATCCGGGGAATGCCGCTCGAGCCGTCGAGCGAGGACATAGCGGAGCTTTCCGAGACTTACCGAGCACCGTTCGCTCTTGACTTTGCCTACGAGGAGTGGGCGACCGCGTACCGCTCAGGGCTCCAGTCGTCATACCTTCAGGTAATCGAAGGGTCGGTCCGCTCCGATACGGAGAACGGCCACTTCAGGCGAGGCATCCGCGTCGCGAGACGCGCTCTCGAAGCCTGCCCAGAGGCCGACAGCGTCGAACTGTCCCTGCTTCGGCTCTACAAATTGACCGGCTCTCATGCGGCTGCTGCCGAACAATATGCGCACTACTCGAGCTGGCTGCGAGATTCGCTCGGATTGGAGCCACCGACGCTCGATTCCTTGTAGGGATAGGTAAGGTGCCGTATTGACCGGGCCAGTCTGAAGTCCCTATAGTCCGCCCACTTCGTAGTACTCCCGTACTGGGAAGCAGTGTGAAGTAGCTCGGACGCTGCGAAGCCTCACCTGAAATGGGCACTTAGGGTGAGGCGGAGCGACTAGTGCACCCGACCGACCAACAGTCTGGTCGGCTCTTGTGCTCCTCGGAGCATGAGAGCCGGTAGAAGGAGGATCGATCGTGCAGGCCGAGTCCATTAACAAGGGCTGGTAACTCAGCCATGAGAGCTCGCATCACCCGCATCCTGATCACGGTTTCGACCGTGGCGATGGTTGCGATGGCAGGTGGAGCGTCGCTGAGGGGCTTCTAGTACGTTAGTGTCATCGCTCGACCGGGCTACCACAGGTAGATTCGTCGATATGGATGGCGGCTAACGGGGCGTTGATGCCAAGGCTCCTCAAGATCTACATCGCCGGAGTCGTGGCCCTGAGCGCACTTGCGCTCGTGGCTGCGACTCTTGTGATTCCTGTTAACCCTCAGATCGCGATCAACTTGAGTGGTTCCGGCCCGGCGGCGACTCCGACACAAGTAGAGATCCTTGCAGGGATTCTCTTTTGGATCTGGCTGAATCTGGTAGTGGCAGCCCTGCCCGTCACCCTGTCACACGGGACGCAGCAGTCAGTGGGCAACGCTCCGATGCTCGCCGCCATCTTCCTTGGCGGTCCGGCTGTGGGGGCTTGGGTGGCTGCGCTGGGGACGACCGAGGGTCGTGAGATTCGTGGCGAGATCCCTTGGTATGGCACGCTTGCCAACCACGCTGGCGTAGTCCTGCCAGCGGTGGTGGCCGGCCTCGTCCTCGAGACAATTCCAGGTCGCGGAGAAGGGGTGTTGGCGGAGTTCCTTCGAGCGATGGTTGCCGCTGCTGTCTTCTATGGCTTGAATGTGACACTCGCCGGTACGCTGTTGTCACTGCGTACCGGAAAGTCCCTTCGAACCGTCCTCGTTGGGGACTCCGGTAGTACGGCCTTCCAGAACCTGGCGCTTGGGCCGCTCGGATGGTTGATGGCGGTCGTCTACTCGATCGAGTGGTGGGCCACGTTGGTGTTCGCTCTGCCGCTGTACACGACGCGGATGGCGTCGCAGCGGCTCATCGAGATGCGCAACATGTTCACGCAGACGATCGGGGCCCTCGCGGAAGCCGTGGACAAGCGCGATCCGTACACCGCCAAGCACAGCCATCGCGTGAAGGAGATCGCGGTCGATATCGGCCGGGTGATGCAGGTCAGCGCGAGCGAACTCGAAGCGCTCGAGTGGGGCGGCCTGCTGCACGACGTAGGCAAGATCGGCGTACCGGACAACGTGCTCCTCAAGCAGGAGCGGCTGACCAGGGAGGAGCGCATGATCATGAATGCGCACCCCGTCCTTGGCGCGCAGATCATCGCGCCAGTCACCAAGCTGGCACCGGAGCTGCCGATCATCCGCCACCACCACGAGTGGTACAACGGATCGGGCTACCCGGACCGCCTCATCGGCGACGAGATCCCGAAGCTCGCGCGCATCCTGCACGTTGCCGACGCCTTCGAGGCGATGACGGCCGCCCGCCCATACCGCATGACCCCACTGACACCGGAGCAAGCCCTGGGCGAGCTGCGCAAGTTCGCCGGCATCCAGTTCGACCCGGTCATGGTCGACGCCTTCGTCAAGACGCATCACGTGGACGGTGTCCCGGACCCGGGTCGCACGGTCGAGCCTCGACTGATCCCGCTGCTGGGCCAGGCGGCCGGCCGGATGACCGCGGCCGCGGCGGATCCAGCCACAGGACCGGTTGAGTCGGCCTGACCGAGGGACCACGCGCCCGGCATGATGCTCGGGTGCGAGACGCTACGCCGCCCGGCAACCAGCAGGCGATGACGCAGACCGACCAGCGATGTTGATCGGCGGCGTCCTGCTCGGGCTCCTGCTGGGCCTCCTCGCCGGCGGCAGCCTGGCCAATCTGGCGGCGATCCGCCTGCGCTGGCTGGGCCTCCTGCTCTCAGCCATCGCACTCCGGTTCGCGACGGACTTCCTGCTCAACGCCGATGTCGCGATCGTGGACGCGTTGCGCCTGCCGCTGCTCGCGGCGGCCTTCGCGATGCTGCTGGTTGGCCTATGGGCGAACCGCGAGTATCCGGGCCTGGGCCTCGCCTTCGTCGGGGTCCTGTCCAACACCGCCGTGATCGTGATCAATGGCGGCTACATGCCCATCTACGAGCCGAGCCTGATCGCCGCAGGCTTCACCGACGCAGATGTCTCCTCTGCCATCCACGTGATCCTGCCCGAGGGCCTGAACGCGGCCTTCCTGCTCCGCCTTGGGCCGCTTGGCGACGTCATCCCGATCCCGCTGCCGCTCATCCAGAACATCATCTCGATCGGCGACGTCTTCCTGAGCGTCGGCCTGGCGTTCTTCCTGTTCGCGAGCGTGGTCCGGACGCCGCAGGAACTCGACGACGCGTCCGAGGCAACCATCCAGCGGCGGCTCGCACGGATCGCGACCGGTCAGCCGAGTGTCGCCGGCGGAGAGACCGGGTACTCGGCCGCCTTCACGGATGCGGCAGCGCTCGAGCGCCCGATGATGCTGGGCGGCACGCGGCCGGGGATGGCCTCGCCGTCGCTCGGGACGATAGTCGACTTCGGCGAGGGCGGCGTCGTCCCCGTGCGCCCACAGATCGGCGTCGGCGAGCGGATCCGGGAGCATCCGTACGTTCGCCTTGCCCTCAACGGCTCGTTCTCGGCGCTGTGGGCCGGCCAGCTGATCTCGCTGTTCGGCGATCGGATCCACCAGCTGGCCATCGGGGTGATGGTGTTCACGGTGACCGGATCGCCACTCGCGACTGCGTTCGTGTTCCTGTCGGCGGCCCTGCCGAACCTGTTCCTCTCGCCGTTCGCCGGCACGTTCGTGGACCGCTGGGACAAACGCGAGGTCCTGGTGGTGAGCGACATCCTGCGGGCGGCCGTGATCCTGCTGATCCCGGTGGCGGCCGTGACCAACATCTTGCTCGTCTACCCGCTGAGCTTCCTCGTCACGGCCATCTCGGTCTTCTTCAGGCCCGCCAGGGTGGCGATCCTTCCGCAGCTCGTGGAGGACGATGAGCTGATCACCGCGAACGCCGCGCTGTGGCTCGGCGAGACCGTCGCGGACGTGATGGGCTACGCCCTGGCCGGGTTGCTCGTTGCCGGCCTGGTGAACGCGCTGCCGCTGGCCTTCTGGCTGGACTCGGCCACGTACCTGGCGTCCGCGATCCTCCTTGCGACCCTCGTGGTGCGCCCCGCTGAGCGTGCCGAGATGGACGCCGATGAGGAAGAGGGGCCGATCGGGTTCTTCGCCGAGATGCGGGCCGGCTGGGACTTCCTGCGCCACGAGACGGTCCTGCTGGCCAACACCCTCCAGGCGACGGTCGCGCAGTTCACGCTGGGGATCCTGATCGCCCTCACGGTCATCTACGCGTCGGACGTGTTCGGCAACCAGCCGATCGGTGCGACGGCGGTGTGGGGCTTCATCGAGACATCGATCGGTCTGGGCAACCTGGTCGGCGGCTTCATCATCGGACTGATCGGCGCTCGACTGGCCAAGGGCCGGATGGTGATCGCCGGATACGCCACGTGGGGCTTGATGGTCTTCCTGTTCGCGATCACCGACCACCTGTGGCTGGCGCTGGGCCTGTCCTTCGGCCAGGGCGTCGCCAACATGGTCTTCGTGATCCCGAGCCAGACGCTGTTTCAGCAGCGAACACCGGCCGAGCTCATGGGTCGGGTGGTTGGCTTCAGGTTCTCGCTGGTGTTCGGGTCGATGGCGATCGCGATGGGTGTCGGTGGGCTGTTGGCACTGGTGTTCCCGGTCACGACGGTGATCGCCGCCTTCGGACTCCTGACGATGGGCGCCGGGCTGGCCGGCCTGCTCGTCCCGGCGGTTCGCGACGCATGACCGGCGGGCTTGGGTACACTGTCGCCCGCGTGCCCGTGGCCGAGCATTCAGCCGCACGCCAGGAGTGATTACCCCGGATGACTGATCGACCCGAGGGCGCCCCGGACGAGACGCCGGTGGACCCCGAGACGTCCGCCGAGATCGACGACGAGCCCGAGAGCACCGAGCCTGAGCCCGAGCCCGTCGCGGCGGGCGCCGGCCAGGCCACGAACACAGCTGCGGCCGCCACATAGATCAAGAAGACACCGCCGCTCGATCCGGCGCTGCGCGTGCGGGAC
>JBKJXL010000375.1:0-2663 GCA_046716225.1 Candidatus Limnocylindrales bacterium
GTTCGGATGCCTTCGCGGAGTCCGACCTTCGAGATCAGCTCGATCGCGCACTCGCGGAGCTCTCGCCAGAGCATCGGACGGTCGTCGTTCTCCATCATTACTCCGGCTTGCCGCTGGGGGAGATCGCGGAGATCCTCGGCGTGCCCTATGGGACCGTGGGATCGCGACTGCACCACGCGACCCGCGCATTGCGAGCGTCGATCGCGGCCAGCGAACGCTCCCCTGTTACCGGAGGTCAGTCCGCATGACCGCCCACTCCGACTTCGATCGGCTCCTCGAGTCCGTTCTTGATGGGCGCGGTCCGCAAGGCGCGCCGTCCGAGTCGGTCGATGCCGCATTGAGCAAGGCCAGGTCGATCCCACAGCGGCGGCCCATCGTCAAGGTGCTGGATCGGCGTGCATGGCCGCTGCCGTGGCTGTCCGGTGGCGATCCAGCGACGGCGCGAGTGATGCTGATCGGACTTATTTTGTTGCTGATCCTGGCGTTGGTCGCCACGACGATCGGCGTCGGCAATCTCCTCCTTGACACGAACCGTCCCGTGCCACCCGGTTGGGTCGTCAGCGGAGCGATGCTCGAGGGCCGGGTCGAACACACGGCGACACTCCTGCACGACGGCCGTGTGCTCGTGGCGGGCGGTGGTACGGCCACTTTGGCCACGGCGGAGTTGTACGACCCAGCCACTGGGGCCTGGAGCGCGACCGGCGACTTGAGCTCGAGCCGCGCGTACGCAACGGCGACCTTGCTGGACAATGGGCGGGTCCTCGTGGCCGGGGGCGCCAGTGATGGTGAGGCATCCGCCGAGGTCTACGACCCTGACACAGGCACCTGGACGGGCACGGGTGCCATGACTTCGTATCGAAGGCAACACGTGGCCGTCCTGTTGCCCGACGGGTCCGTGCTTGTCGCAGGGGGAAGCCCCGGTCCGACGCTGGCTCCCTCGGCCGAGCTGTACGACCCGGACACGGACACGTGGACGGCAACCGACGACATGACGGTATGGCGTGCCTCGCCGAGCGCCACGGTACTAGCAGGCGGGCAGGTCCTCGTGGCGGGCGGCTTCGGACCCGACCTCGGAAGGGCTCTGCCCTCGGCCGAGCTCTACGACCCCGCCACCCGGACTTGGACCATGACCGGCTCCATGACAGTCGGCCGAGTTGACAGACACACGGGCACGCTCCTCGCGGACGGCAAGGTCCTCGTGGCCGGTGGACCGGGCGCGTCCGCCGAGCTGTACGACCCGGCAACCGCTACGTGGACTGCGACAGGAGACATGATCGAAGGGGAAGGGGGCCACACGGCTACCTCGCTGCCCGACGGCCGTGTGCTCGTGGCGGGCGGCGTCGACAGCGCCGACTCGGCACGCGCCTTCACGCAGGTGTACGACCCCACGAGCGGATCATGGTTCGCGACGGCGCCGCTGAACGAGCCCCGCTTCAGCGGGCGGGCGGTGCTGCTGGGCGATGGCCGGGTGCTCGTGATGGGCGGCACCGGCAGCAACGGCCGCGCAGTGACCTCATCCGAGCTGTACGGCCCGGGAAGCTGATCCTCCCGCGCTCCGGTCTCGCCGGGATTGAAAGCCCCAGCCTCCTCAGTCCTCTGACATGGTGAAGCCCACGCGGTGGGCAACCCGGAGGACCAGAAGATGTTCGATCTCGTGCCAGCCAAGCCGCGTGATGCAGCGCGTGAGAGCCTCCTTGCGGTCGCCCTTGGTGTCGTGGTCTCGGCCTGTGCGGCGGGCTCCGGGCAACCGACTCAGGCGATCGCATCGCCCACCAACGCGACGTCTGCCCCCATGATCTCCGCCCCGCCGGCGGCCGCAGCCGCGGTCCTCGGCAAAGCCGACATCGGGAAGGAACTCAGCGCGGGCACCTATCGCATCGGGGAGCCATTCGCGGCGCCGTTCACGATCACGCTGCCGGACGGGATGAAACTCGGCTCTCTCGTCGAGGGTGATGTCAACATCTCAAGCGACTCGGACTACGTAGTCATCGAGATCTTCGAGAACATGTTCGCAGATCCGTGTCACACGGAAAGCGGACCCATCGACCCGCCGATCGCGCGGACGGTGGACGGAATCGTCACCGGTCTCGGCCAGATGCCTGGATTCGACGTCGGGTCCATCTCCGACATCGTCGTCGGTCGACATGCCGGAAAGGCCTTTGAATTGACGAACACGGTCGACACGAGCACCAGTGCCTGCTCTCGCGGCCAGATGCTTCCGCTGTGGACGTACCCAGAAGGCGGGGAGGCGGCCACCAACGGTGGACTTCTTGAACAGCTCTGGGTGGTCGACGTCGACGGCACCGCCGTGATCATCGCCCGCGGAGGGATCGGGATCGACCCGGTCGTAGCGTCGATCGATTTCGAATAGGCCGGCTCATGGGCTCGCCACGACCCCTCGGATTCGCGTCTGGGGCGCATTTCCGATAGCATCTGAAAAACCCCCGGAGGACCGTGACCCATGGCGAAGTATGTCTTTGTGACCGGAGGCGTGACCTCCTCTCTGGGCAAAGGCATCACCGCCGCCAGCGTCGGACGGCTGCTCAAGGCACGCGGCCTGCGCGTCTCCATCCTGAAGCTGGATCCGTACATCAACGTGGATCCGGGCACGATGAGCCCGTACCAGCACGGTGAGGTGTTCGTCACCGACGACGGTGCCGAGA
>JBKJXL010000376.1:0-2823 GCA_046716225.1 Candidatus Limnocylindrales bacterium
GGCCGCTGTCCGGGCCGCTCAACACGAACATCGTGCGGTTCATCGCCCGCGACATCATCGACACCCCGGGCGACGTCGGGGTCATCACGGTCGGACGCAAGGGCCGCGATGCGATGCGCCGGACCGGCGTGCCGCTCGAGGCGCACTTCGCGACGTTCGGCGACCGTCCGTCCTTCGCGGACGTGCTGCCGCTGGCCCGCCTGATCCGCGACGACTTCCTGGCTGGCACGTACAGCCGCGTGGACCTGGTCTACAGCCGGTTCGTCTCCACCCTGATCCAGAAGCCGGAACTCGATCAGATCCTGCCGATCACCCCGACCGAGGACACCGAAGGTATCCCTGGCCACCAGTTCATCTTCGAACCGTCCGCGGCGGCGGTCCTGGAGCAGCTGCTGCCGCGGTACATCGCGACGCGGCTCTTCCAGGCCGTGCTCGAAGCCAAGGCCAGCGAGGAATCCAGCCGCATGGTGGCGATGAAGAGCGCCACCGAGAACGCCGAGGATCTCATCGAGGACCTGACGATCTCGTACAACAAGGTCCGCCAGTCCAACATCACCCGCGAGATGATCGAGATCGCGTCGGGCGCGAACGCGCGCTGATGCCGAGACCCGAATCCAGGAGGCCACAAACCCCATGACGACCGCCGCCCCCGCCGCGACCGGCCGCGTGATCCAGATCACCGGACCCGTCGTGGACATCGAGTTCCCGGCCGGCGCCCTGCCGGCCATCTACAACGCCGTCGAGATCCAGCGCGGCGATGGCGAGCCGCTGACCTGCGAGGTCCAGCAGCACCTCGGCAATAACTGGGTCCGTTCGGTGGCCATGACCACCACGGACGGCCTGGCCCGCGGCGCCACGGTGCTCGACACCGGCGCCCCGATCACGGTCCCGGTCGGTGAGCTCACCCTGAACCGGGTGTTCAATGTCCTGGGCGACCCGATCGACGGCAAGGGCCCGGTCGTCACGCCGGTCAACCTGCCGATCCATCGCGCCGCACCGGCGTTCGACCAGCAGACGACCGATGTCGAAGTGTTCGAGACCGGCTTGAAGGTCATCGACCTCATCTGTCCGTTCAAGAAGGGCGGCAAGGTCGGCATCTTCGGTGGCGCCGGCGTCGGCAAGACGGTCATCATCCAGGAGCTCATCCGCAACGTGGCCCAAGAGCACTCGGGCTACTCCGTGTTCGCCGGCGTCGGCGAGCGCAGCCGCGAGGGCAACGACCTGATCGCCGAGATGACCGAATCCGGCGTCATCGCCAAGACGGTGATGGTCTTCGGCCAGATGAACGAGCCGCCCGGCGCCCGCCAACGCGTCGCCCTGACCGGCCTGACGATGGCCGAGTACTTCCGCGACGAGGAGCACCGCGACGTGCTCCTGTTCATCGACAACATCTTCCGCTTCACGCAGGCCGGCTCGGAGGTCTCCGCGCTGCTTGGCCGGATGCCGTCCGCGGTGGGCTACCAGCCGAATCTCGCGACCGAGATGGCCGCCCTGCAGGAGCGGATCACCTCCACCAAGGACGGATCGATCACCAGTCTGCAGGCCGTCTACGTTCCGGCGGACGACTACACGGACCCGGCTCCGGCGACCACGTTCGGGCATCTCGACTCCACGATCCGCCTGGAGCGGGCCATCGCGGAGCTGGGCATCTACCCGGCCGTGGATCCGCTGACGTCTACCTCCCGCGTCCTGGACCCGAACATCGTCGGGCAGGAGCACTACGACGTCGCCCGCGAGGCGCAACGCGTCCTGCAGCGCTACCGCGACCTCCAGGACATCATCGCGATCCTGGGCATCGACGAGCTGTCCGAGGAGGACAAGTCCACGGTCGCCCGGGCCAGGCGTTTGCAGCGGTTCATGAGCCAGCCGTTCTTCGTCGCCCAGGTGTTCACCGGCCGCGAAGGCCAGTACGTGTCCATCAAGGACACCGTGGCCAGCTTCAAGGAGATCCTGGACGGCAACGTCGACACGCTGCCGGAGCAGGCGTTCTTCCTGGCCGGCACCATCGACGACGTTCGAGAGAACGCCGCGAAACTGGCGGGCTGACATGCCGATCCTGCTCGAGATCGTTACGCCGGAGCGACTCGCCTACTCGGACTCGGTGGACGCGGTCGTCCTGCCCGGGATCGAAGGCGAGCTCGGGGTGCTGCCGCACCACGCGCCACTCGTGTCGATGCTCGGCGTCGGCGAGCTGCGCATCCGCAAGGGCGGCGTCGAGGAGTCCTTCGCCATCGCCGGCGGGTTCCTCCAGGTCCGCCCTGACAAGGTCGTCGTGATGGCCGAGACCGCCGACCTGGCCTCGGACATCGATCTCGAGAAGGCCCAGGAGGCCAGGCGCGAGGCCGAGAAGGCCCTCGAAGGCGCCGCCACCGATGCCGTCGACCTGGCCGCCGCGCGCGCCCAGCTGCAGGGAGCGCTCCTTCGCATCCGGGTCGCCGAACGACGCCACCGCGAGGGTCCGCGGCACCGCGGGTAGGCCGGTGGCCGACGCCAGACCGTTCCACTGGGAGTTCCATCCCGAGCCCGTGACCCGGGAGCTGTTCCGCGTCCAGGGCGGTGCGGCCCTTACCGGCTCAGTCCGGATCAGTGGGGCCAAGAATGCCGCCCTGAAACTGCTCGCCGCCGCGACCCTGACCGGCGAGCGCTGCCGGCTCACGAACGTGCCCGAGATCGAGGACGTGCGGGTCATGGCGCAGACGCTCACCGAGATCGGCGTCGTGGTCGACCATCCCGAGGGCAACGTCTACGAGGTCGCCGCCGGCGATGTCGAGTGGCAGTTCGTCCCGCTCGAGGCCGCCGCCAAGATGCGCGCCTCGTTCATGC
>JBKJXL010000377.1:0-4535 GCA_046716225.1 Candidatus Limnocylindrales bacterium
GTCGAGCCAGGCGGGACGTCGCTGAAGAGATCGAGGAACGTCGGATCCGAAGGCGTGCTGGTCACCTCGGGCGCTCGGTCGCGGCTCTGCACCACCGCGACCCCCGTGCCGACGATGAGGGCGACCGCAGCGGCGACCGCGACCGCTCGCCATGAGCGGCTCGGAGGCCGAACCACGGAGAGCGTCAGATCCCGACCCGAGGCACGTTGCACGATCTCCTCGACGGTGATCGCACGCTGGCGCTCGTCCGCGTGGCGGGCCACCTCACGGAGCTGCTCGTCGATCGTCACGATGTCACTCCCATCCCTTCCCGAAGCTTCGCCATCCCACGCTCGGCGTGGGTCTGGACCGTGCTCTTCGACACGCCCAACAGCTCGGCGATCTCCGCCAGCGACCACTCGAACCCGTTCGCCAGCAGCACCGCGATCCGTTCCCGGTCCGACAGCCGGGCAAGCTGCGCGACGAGGGCCGGCTCGCACCAGGGTTCGGAGCGCTCAGCCCCGACATCGAACACCGGGTTCGAGCGTCGACCGCGCCATCGCCGGCGGTGCCGATCACGACCCACGACGAACAGATAGCCAGTCGGGTTCGCCATCGCCGCGACGCGATCCCAGTGCTCCCAGGAGTAGGCGAGCGCATCGGCCGCGGCCTCCCGACCTTGATCGATGCCGAACGCCGCCGTCAGCGCCTGACGCAGCGGACGCTCGTGCGCCACCACAAAGTCCTCGAAACCGTCGCGCGGCGACACCAGAGGAGTCTCGTCCGGTCGCGTACGCAGCGTCACAACCTAGGAAAGCGGCAACAGGGCAAGTCGTACGACACGATCTCCGCAGCTGATTGGGCCGGCGGCATATCTGCCAGAGTCGTCACTCGGAGGCTGCGCCTCGGCGGCATACCGGGCATGTGGGTCCGTGGAGGGTGGCAGCGGCCACCGGGATTGCGCTGCTCGGACCTGAGACGCGACCTCGGGCGATCCCCGCGTCGGCTTGCGGGTCAGGGCTCGATGCGGATCGAGTCGAAGATGGCGTTCCGCTCGGCGATGTCTGCGGCCGGCGACAGTGGTGTGTCGAAGCTCACGAGCACGACCCGCGTGCCCTCCACGTCGAGGATCCAGAACTCCTCGGTCTGGCCGGGCACTTGGTACGCGTTGAACGACCCAAGCGAGTCCGCCGAGTGCCCGAGGAGACCGGAGCTCCGATCGTTGATCGGTGAGATCCAGCTGTGCAGCTCGCCGTCGACGCAGTCCGTGAACTCGGCGATGTTCAGTGAGCTGGTGGCTTCCCCGCCGCCGGTGACCGTCAAGTCCGGCACGGTCAGCTCAAGGTGCTTGCCCTGATAGCCGAGGAGCGTCACGTCGGTCGGCGGTGCCGTGACCTCGAACGGCGCCAGCTGGCTCAACGCGATCGCCAGGTCGTCGACCGTCGGACCCACGGGAGGGTCGAGTGCCGTGTGATCCCGACAGCCATCGCTGACCAGGTTCGACACCGTGGTGATGCTCAACCCCGTGAACCCATCAGCTGGCGCCGGCAAGTACTTGACCACGCCGAACCAATTCCCCCAGCCCTCGGTCGCGACCTGGAACGTGACCCGCAGCGGCGTCGCATAGACCCCGTCGGGGTCGACGAAGTAGCGCCCCGGGCCTGCATTCTGCATGGCGTCCAGCGCAGGAGCGCCGGTCGTGGGGGTCGGCGTGACGGTGTCGATCTGCTTGTCGTCATCGTCGCCGCCGGCGGTGACGAGCAGCGTGCCCACGACCGCGACCACCACCGCCGCGGCTGCCACCATGAGCCAGGTGTTCGGCGAGCGACGGCGGGCGGTCGCCGGTTGGTCCCCCGTGCGGTGGTCTTCGGTCTCCAGCATGATCATGTCTCCCTCTCGGTCGTCCGCGTCGCTGTCCCTGGGCGGGGTCGTCGCCGCGTCTGCCTGCCACTCCTCCACGACCAGTGCCCGCATCCGTGCCGCGAATGCGGGATCGAGCTGCCCCGCGTCGACGGGTTCCCGGAACCGGGTCTCGAACCAGTCAGCCATCGCTCTGCTCCAGGTAGCTCGTTCGGAACGCGCGGCGAGCCCGCGCGAGCAGGCTCTCCGTCGCGTGGACGCTGCGTCCGAGCGCCGCGGCCACCTCGGGCACCGTCAGGTCGTCCAGATAGCGGAGCGACAGCACGGCTTGGTGGTCGGGCGGAAGCCGACGCATCGCCTGGTTGACGACCTCCGGCTCCAGCGGCGTCCCGTCATCGGTCCCCTCGTCAGGGTCCGGGTTCGACCAGGCCAGCCCCAGCCGGCGGTCCTCGCGCGCCTTGGACCGCCAGTGATCGACGAGGCGGTTGCGGGCAACGGTCGTGAGCCACGACGGCGTCACCACGGACCCAGTCCGCTTCGTCTCCCTCACCGCCCGCAGAATGACGTCAGAGGTCAGGTCCTCGGCCAGGGCACGATCGCCGCAACGACGCAGAATGAACGTGCAGATGTTGCCGAGCTCCGCATCCACGACGGCGAGCAAGTCGTGAAGACCGGGTTGATCGCCAACCGATCGTTCCAAGTGCTCGGTGCCCACCATCACCCCTTCAACGTCGCCGCGGGTGGTTCTCCGTCGCGATCGGTCGAGATTCCTTCGTTCGAAACAGCCTCCGTCCGTTGCCGCGAGGAACCCCAATCGTCCGGCACAGCGTGATCCGGGCGATGGCCGCGATGTGTAGGGCGTGGTCTCGCCCAATCACCGTCGCGGAATCCGCCGTGGCCAATGCGCAAACACACGATTTCGGACATCTCGGGTGGCCATCGATGTGCGAGTCGGTGGCGACGTCGACATGGCCTCGATCAGCGAGTTGGAGGACGCCTGGCGCAGCTAGGCGTCTGCAACCTCAACCTTGAGATCGACCTTCGGGGCGTGACGTTCATGGACTCCACCGGGCTCAACATGCTCGTCCGGATGCATCGCCACGTAGCGAACGGAGGAGCGGCGCTGACGATCATCGCGCCGTCTGAACAGGTGCAGCGGCTGTTCGAGATCTCGGGTGTGGACGGGCTTTCACGATCTCGGACGTCGTGCCGAGCGGCAGAGCGACGATGACCTCGTGCTCTGGTCGACCGCTCCTCGAGGCGACCCGCGAGCCGTCGCGCACAAGATGCTGCCCGGCTTCCCCGGCCAGCCCACCCGCCCGGTCTGCGGCCGCACAACCCACGAGCTGTTCCTGCGAGCGTGGACCCGATGGGAGGCCGTACCCGAGCCCCAGCGGTGCCCGGAGTGCGCCGGCCAGTCCTCCCAAGACGAGGCCCGTGGTCACACCGTGGTCACAGTGGCGCAACTAAAGGTCGTCACGGAGCGTCACCCGTTGGCACGACGGTCGAGTGTATGCCCTGGTCAGAGGCACTATCTGTAACTGAGCGTGACACGCCGACATGGCCGACGCTCTCTGGGGGTCAGGGGGTCGGAGGTTCCGAATCGGGGCGTTGAGCTTCCGGCAGGTGCGTGGCCCATCACTCGCCAGGAATAAGGGTGACTTCGTCGTCCGTCGTTCCATCGACGATCACTCGGTCACCAAGTGGTTCGGACAGATCGATGCTCAGGACATCGCCGCACGCACGGCCGCCTTCACCATCGTCCGTCGTCACCTTGACGACTACCTCGGTCGCAGACTCATCGACCTCCGCACGGTTGTCTCCGAGACACGCGTCGATCTGGACCCGCAGCGTCGCTTCACCGACAAGCTGCGCCTCATGGATTTTCGCGTCTCGGCGTCCGCCGCCAGCGCAAGCGCCGGCGACGAGCGAAAGGCACGCGGCCCAAGCAGACACCGACCTCACAGCCCAGATATTGCCCGGAGTGTCCCGGTCAGTCGAGTAGCGCGGCGATCGGGTGGCGGACCTCCTTCTGCGTTCCAACCCGACGTTAAGGAATGCCTTCCGATGCTTGCGGTTGGCTGCCCGTCCGACACAATCGTCCAATGCGACACGGCAGCGTGGCAACACCAATTCCGAGCCTGCTGACCAGGTCATGCCCGCTGGGCTCACACCGCTAGACGCAGGGCGCCAGGTTCTCGAAAAGTTCCTCGGATCCCGTGAGATTGAGCCGTCCTTCGGCAGCATTGAGCGGGCCGAGATCGCTCACATCCAGTACGGGCAGTCACCGAGTGATGCGGGCGGCCGGGGCTGCTCGTTAGGTGGCGCCATGGCCGCATGAGTTCGGTCTTCTGATGCCGATCACTCGCCTGGCCACCCAGGCTGGCAGCCTAGAAGCCGTACCGTTCTACCTCAGGCTGGCAATCGACGAGCCGCACAGCCCGTCGGCGGATGGCTCCTGTCACTGGTTCCTAGATCTTCCGTCCGGACCGTACTAAGTCGCGCCAAGCTCGGAGCAGACACCCGGGCGAAAATGCCGGTTAGGCGACGCGGCATAGCTGCCGGGATGACTCAGCGGCAGGTGGGTCTTCTGGCGCAGCGAACGCACCGACCTGGTGCTCATGGTCGCCTTCCGCCGCCTTAGGTCGCAGCTAACGCTCCTTCGCCCAGGTGACGATCTCTGAGCGGAGCCAGAG
>JBKJXL010000378.1:0-2553 GCA_046716225.1 Candidatus Limnocylindrales bacterium
GTCGATCCTGACCCTGAACGCCGGTGGCGGGACCACGACCATCACGGGAACGTCGGCCTCGTCGGCCGCGGTCGCCGCGGCGGCGGCCCTCCTGCGCGCAGCGGATCCTGGTGCCTCGAATGGCACGATCGTGGGTCGGCTGGCCCGCAATGCCGACGCGGCCGGGACGGCCTCTCAGACGGGTAACGGGCGGCTGAACCTTGCGCGGGCTCTCGCTGATTTGTCGGGCGACTCGGTCAAGCCGGACGGCGCAGCGCCTGTCGGCGACGGCGGGCCGTTGGTGGGTCCGTATGTGGCGGCGGCGATAACTTCATGGTCAATCACCCTGAATGGTGGCACGGCATGGACCAGCGTGCCCGTTACGGGAGCCAGCGTGACGGTCGCAGCCGGCGCCTCGATCACCGTCGCAATCACGGCAACCGAGAGCGGCGGGACCGTAAGTGGGAACCCGCCGCAGTGGCGTTCGACGGGCTGGACTATCAAGACAGTCGCCCCCTCGGTAGGTGTGAATCTCGGAACGACGCCTGCCCCGAGTGGTTGTGTCGACACTACTGATGTCAACGACGCGACCGGAACTTCAACGTTCTCCGTATCCGCACCCGCGGCACTCGGCACCTACAACCTGTACTTCGAGCTCGATGCGGACAACGGGACCGGCGCGAGTTCCTGTGGGGTTGGAAACAGCCTACGAGTCGCGTTGAACTCGGCGATTGTCGTCGTCGCGCCCAACCCGGTCATCACAACGAGCGCCGGCACGACCGCCTACAACGAGAACGGTGCGGCTCTCGCGGTAGACACCGGCCTCACCATGACCGATGTCGACAGCACCAACCTCACCGGTGCGACGATCTCGATCACGACCAACTTCGCCAGCGGCCAGGACGTCCTGAGCTTCACGCCCGTGGGCGGGATCACCGGCAGCTACGGCGCCGGGACCGGTATCCTCACCCTGACCGGCACCTCCACTGTGGCCAACTACCAGACCGCCTTGCGGTCCGTGACGTACGCCAACTCCAGCGACAGCCCGAGCATCCTGACCCGGACGATCAGCTTCCGTGCCAACGATGGCACGAACCTGAGCAACATCGCGACCAAGCAGGTCAGCGTGACCGCCGTCAACGACGCGCCCAGCCTGACGGGCATCCCGAACGTCAGCTTCGCCGAGGACGGCTCGGACAGCTCGATCGACCTCGACACGTACTTCGCCGACCTCGAGACCACCGATGCGAACGCCACGTTCGTCGTGGTCGGGACCCACCCGGGCATCGGCGTCAGCATCAACTCGGTGACCCACGTCGTCACCCTGACCGGCAACACGAACTTCAATGGCACGGTCACGGTCACGATCAAGGGCACCGATCGCGGTGACCCCGACGGGTGCACCATCGCGCCGTGTTCCGCGGCCCTGTTCGCGAGTGACTCGTTCGACGTGACCGTCAACCCGGTCAACGACGCGCCGACCGCATCCGACGGGACCGAGACCCAGGACGAGGATGCGGCGCCGATCTCGATCGACCTGCGCCTGCTGGTCAGCGACGTCGAGACCGCCGATGCCAACCTCATCTACTCGATCGTCAGCGGTCCGACCGCGGCCCAGGGCGTCCTGACCGCGACCGCCACCAACGGCGTGTACAGCTTCGACTCGACCCTGAACTTCAACGGCACCGCCGCCTTCGACTTCAAGGTCACCGACCGCGGTGACCCGGACGCCTGCGGCGCCGTGGTCGTGCCGACCTGCACGGCCGCGCTCACGAGCACGACCGAGACCGTGACCATCACGGTCAACCCGGTCAACGATGCGCCGGTGGCCGACAACGATGCCTACAGCACGAACGAGGACACCAACCTGAGCCGCTCAGCGGCGACCGGTGTCCGCGTCGGCGACGCCGACGTCGAGACCGCCACGGCCGACCTCACGGTCGCCCTGGTGGACGGCCCGGATCAGGCCGCGAGCTTCACCCTCAACGCCGACGGCTCGTTCAGCTACACCCCGACCGCGAACTTCTTCGGGACCGACACGTTCCCATACACGGTGACCGACCGCGGTGACCCCGACGACTGCACCATCGCGCCGTGCGACGGCGCCGAGACCAGCAATACGGCCACCGTGACCATCACGGTCCTCGCCCAGAACGATGCCCCCGTGGCGGTCGACGATGACGCCTCGACCGACGAGGACACGTCGGTCGCCGTCGATGTCCTGTTCAACGACACGGACGTCGAGAATGACGACCTGACCGTCACCGCGAGCTCGATCAGCGACCCGGCCAACGGCACGGCGACCCTGATCACGAGCGGCCCGGACGCCGGCAAGATCGAGTACACCCCCGATCCCGACTACAACGGCCCGGACAGCTTCACCTATGAGATCTGCGACGACGGCACGTCCGAGACGCTCGTCGGTGGGATCCCCACCAGCGGCGCGGACGCCAAGTGCTCGGTCGCCTCAGCCGACGTCGACGTGACCGTCAACCCGGTCAACGACGCGCCGACCGCATCCGACGGGACCGAGACCCAGGACGAGGATGCGGCGCCGATCTCGATCGACCTGCG
>JBKJXL010000379.1:0-2755 GCA_046716225.1 Candidatus Limnocylindrales bacterium
CCGTGGGAGATCCCGATTGGGAAGGCGCCACGATGCTGCGGGTCTCGGAGTTGCTGGCCGAAGTGGAGCGCCTAGCATCAGCCGCCCGCCAGGCTGTCGCCGATGGAGACCCGCGCGAGACGCTCGATCCGCCGGCCCCCGATTGACGGCGCGACTGCTGGAGGGCGGCCCGATCGCCGCCGAGATCCGCGATGCAGTCGCGGAGGACGTCGCCTCGTTCATCCGGACCGAGGGCAGACCCCCGGGCCTGCGAGTCGTGATCGTCGGGCGCGACGCGCCGTCGATGGTCTACCTCGAGCGGATCCTGCGAGGCTGCGCGAAGGTGGGCATAGACTCGGGATTCGTCGAGCTCGAAGGGGAAGCGACCGAGGCGACCGTCGGCGCCACGATCCGCGAACTGAACGACGACCCGACGGTCGACGGGATCATCGTCCAGATGCCCCTCCCGCCAGGGATCCGGCTTCGCGCCGTGGTCGATTCGATCCATCCGGCGAAGGACATCGACGGCATCCACCCGATGAATGCCGGGCTCCTCCGACTGGGCTATGAGGGGTTCCTCCCGGCGACCGCACACGCCGCGGTCGAGATCCTGCGTCGATCCGGGATCGAGATCGCGGGACGCGACGCCGTCGTCATCGGTCGGTCGCCGGTCGTCGGGATGCCGGCGGCGTTCCTGCTCGTCCGTGAGGACGCCACCGTGACGGTGTGCCATACGCGGACGACGGACCTCGCCAGTCACGTCGGGCGAGCCGACATCGTAGTGGTCGCGGCAGGGCATCCGGGTCTTGTGACCGGACCGATGCTGAAGCCCGGAGCGGTCGTCGTCGATGTCGGGATCAACGTCGTGGACGATCGACTGGTCGGTGACGTGGACTTCGCCTCCGCCGTCGAGGTCGCCTCGGCCATCACGCCGGTTCCCGGTGGCGTCGGCCCGCTGACCAATGCCCTGCTCCTGAGCCATCTCGTCCGGGCCGCCCAACGCCAGGTGGACGATCAACCCGTGTCCAGTCGAGGAGTCTGATGTCGTTCCCGTCCGATCTGGAGATCGCCCGCTCCGTCACGCCCCGGCCGATCGTCGATGTCGCTCGGGACCTGGGCCTGGCCGACGATGAGCTGGAGCTGTACGGCCCGGCGAAGGCGAAGGTGACGCTCGAGGCGATCCGTCGCCTGGAGGCGGAGCGGCCGCGCGGCAAGTACGTCGTCGTGACGGCGATCTCGCCGACACCGCTCGGCGAGGGCAAGTCCACCACCACCGTCGGTCTGGCGCAGGGCCTCAACGCGATCGGACACAAGGCGGCGGTCTGCATCCGTCAGCCGTCGCTGGGTCCGGTCTTCGGGATCAAGGGCGGAGCCGCCGGCGGCGGGTACAGCCAGGTCATCCCGATGGAAGACTTCAACCTCCACCTCACCGGGGATGTGCACGCGATCGGCGCCGCGCACAACCTCGCCGGCGCGTTCCTTGACAACAGCCTGCATCACAAGAATCCGCTGGGCATCGATCCACAGGGGATCCTCTGGCCGCGGGTCCTCGATATCAGCGATCGGGCGCTGCGCCATGTGATCATCGGACTCGGGGGCCGGGAGGACGGTGTCCCGCGCGAGACCGAGTTCGTCATCACGGTCGGCTCCGAGGTCATGGCAGTCCTGGCCTTGGCGACCGACCTGCAGGATCTGCGCGCGCGACTAGGGCGGATCGTCCTGGCCACCACGACCGAGGGCAAACCGGTCACCGCCGAGGACATCGGCGTCGCCGGATCCATGGCCGTGCTGTTACGCGATGCGTTGAAGCCGAACCTGCTCCAGACGCTCGAAGGCGGTCCGGCATTCGTCCATGCCGGTCCGTTCGCCAACATCGCCCACGGCAACAACTCGATCATCGCGGACCGCCTGGCCCTGGTGACGAACGACATCGTCTGCACCGAGGCCGGCTTCGGGGCCGACATGGGTGCCGAGAAGTTCTTCGATATCAAGTGCCGCGCGTCCGGCCTGTCGCCGGATGCGGCCGTGGTCGTCGCCACGGTCCGGGCACTCAAGATGCATGGCGGCGTCGGCAGGATCGTGGCCGGCAAGCCGCTCGATCCGGCCCTGCTCGAGGAGAACGTGGACGCTGTCCGCTTGGGGTCGCAGAACCTCGCCAAACAGATCGAGAACGTCACGATCTTCGGGATCCCCGCGATCGTCGCGATCAACTCGTTCCCGACCGACACGCCCGCCGAGGTGGATGCGATTCGCTCGGTCGCGCTGGCCGCGGGTGCTCGCGCCGTCGTGGTCGCCACGCACTTCACCGATGGCGGCAAGGGCGCGACCGATCTTGCCGAGGCGGTCTGGGAGGCGACCCACGATGGGTCGGCGGACTTCAAGCTGTTGTACCCGGACGAGATGCCGCTCGCGGAGAAGATCCACACGATCGCGACGAAGATCTACGGCGCGGACGGTGTGGAGTTCCTGCCGGCGGCCCGCAAGGCGCTCATGCAGTACGAAGCCCTTGGCTACGGCCACCTGCCGATCTGCATGGCCAAGACCCAGTACTCGCTCAGCCACGACGCGGCGCTCAAGAACCGGCCGACCGGCTTCACCGTCCCGATCCGCGAGGTTCGACTGTCTGCCGGGGCGGGCTTCATCACGCCACTCTGCGGCGAGATGCGAACGATGCCAGGGCTGCCGTCGCGGCCGGGCGGCGAGAAGATCGATATCGACACCGACGGGAACATCGTCGGGCTGTTCTAGTCGGCGGATCCCTCTCCGCGTCCGCTTC
>JBKJXL010000380.1:0-2607 GCA_046716225.1 Candidatus Limnocylindrales bacterium
TGGCTCCTTCAGGCATCGGGTCGCGGGACAGGCTGGCGTTGTAGTAGCGCGGGTCGTCGGTGACCTCGAGGCCGGCCCATGCCGGCAGCTCGACGACGGCAGCCTCTTGGTCCAACTCCACCTCGGCCATGACGAGGCCGGCATTCGCCCCGCGGAACACGTCCACTTCCCACGTACGCCCGGCGACGTCGATCAGGTAGCGGATCTTGTCCACGACCGCGCCCTCGCAGAGCTCGAGCATCGCGTCAGCGTCGGCCGCCGGGATCTCGTACTCCCATTCGGACCGCGAGGGGCCGGAGCTGGCGCCCTTGACCGTGATGACGCCGCGTTCGCCCTTGCGCCGGATCCGTACGGTCCGCTCCGGGACGCGCGAGAGGTAGCCCTGGCGGATGACCGTCCCGGTCACGCCGTCCACGACGGACGGATCGGTGACGAGGAACTTGCGCTCGATCTCGATTCCCATCAGGTCCTCCGCTGCGGAGCGCGATCCGGCGCCGTGCTCGTGTCGATCATGACCGTCTCCGACTCGTCGAACGTCGGGCCCGTCCCCAGTCGGACCAGCGTGACGTACGACCGCCACGCCACACCGCCACGCTTGACCGGGGCCGAGGCGTTCGTGTCGAGCAGTATCGCCGCCCCTTCGTGCACGAGGGTCGGGCCGGCCCGCTGCGGGACGTGGCCCATGACCACGCGGCGGATCCCTTCGGCCCGATATCCGGCAAACGCCGGATCGGTCGCCACGCCTGCTGACGCGAGGAAGGTCGCGGCGTGCCACATCTGCGCGTCGTCCAGCGCCAGGTCGGCCAGAAGCTCGATCCCCGGTGGTGGCGCGGCATGGACGAGGAGGGTGTCGCGCCAGACCGCGTACGGCAACGTACCGAGAAGGAAGGCCGCCAGCTCCGGGCGGGTGGCCTCAGCGTCGGCACGCAGGCGCCACATCCCTCGATGTCGACTTCAAGACCGAAGGATCGGAGAGCCTCGTCGCCGCCCTTCGCGAGCCAGTCCGTCGCCCACACCTGGCCGCCGTGCAGGAGGTCGATGAGCATCTGCTCATGATTCCCGCGCACGAGGACGACGTGGGAACCGGCCGCCACGGCTTCTTCCTGGAGAGCGGTCAGCAGGGACACGACCCCGGCGCTGTCGGCGCCCCGTTCGATGTAGTCGCCGAGGCCGACGAGCGCTGTCCCGGGTGGTGCGATCCACGCTTCGTCGATGTCGATGAGGCCGGCCTCGATGAGCGCGGCCACCAGGCCCGAACGGACGCCGTGGATGTCCGAGAACGCCCAGACCACGGCGTCATCGGGGATCCGCGCCAGGTCGACGGAGTCGGAGGGAAAGCGGAGGGGCTCGGACACCTCGCGCGGATCGCGGGGAGGACGACGGTGCGTGACACCGCCCCATCGTGGGACACGCGCTTCTCCGTGCGCAAGTGCGGACCGAGACGGTACGCTCTACTCCGGTCGGAGCCGCAACCTACGTCGGCGTGCGCATGCTCGACGGACAGTTCGCGGGTCATCGGAAGCGGACCGTCGCCAAGGACGGCGTCGTCATCGAAGCTCGACTTGCTCGTCCCTTCGACCCGGGCGCGCACGACGCGCTGCGGGCTGCCGCGGAGCGCCCTGCGGCCTTCCTCGAGCGACGACTGGAGATCGTCCTGGTCTTGACGGGGCGGGTCGACGGCATGGTCGTCATCCGGGAGCTGTGCGAGATCGTGGCGGATCCACGAGCTCGACACGGAGGTCCTCGCGGTTCAACCGCAACCCGCTGCACATGACCCAGGCCGCGCTCGCGGGTGCCCACGTGGCGACGCTGCCATTCAAGGTCCTGCGGCAGATGGTCCGCCACCCGCTCACCGATTCGGGCATCACCCAGTTCCGCACCGACTGGGTGAAGGCGCGCGAGGCCCTCGCCGCTAAGGTCTGAGGCTCAGGGGCGGTCGGCGGCCAGGCCAACCCGCTCGAGGAACGCGATCCTGGCGCGGAGGTGGTGGATCCCACCGCCGTCGTGACCGTTGTATGGCCAGACGTCGATCTCGTGTGCCCCGGCGTAGTGATTGAACGCCGCGAAGACAGTGGATGGCGGACAGATCGGGTCCATCAGGCCGACGGAGAAGAGCGCTGGCGCCGCCGCACGAGTGGCGAAGTTGACGCCGTCCACGTACGAGAGCGTCTCGAACACCGTCTCCACGGCGTCGCGGTGGACGCGCAGGTAGCCGACGATCTCCGCATACGGATGGGCGTCCGTGATCTCCGTCGCATGTTGGATGTCAGACAGGAACGGCACGTCGCTGAGAAGCGCGGCAACGCCCGGATGGAGCCCGGCGACCGCCAGCGCCAGGCCACCGCCCTGGCTCGTGCCGGCGACCACGACGCGTTCCGGGTCGATGGCCGGGTGGGCGCGCGCGACGTCCACCGCGAGCACGGCATCCGTGATCAACCGACGGAAGTACAGGCGGTCACGGTCGCCGATGCCCCGGGTCACGAACCCAGGGTGATGCGGCTCGTCGGGCGGGGCCGGGTCCGTGGTGTCGCCCGCCGACCACTGGCCACCCTGGCCGCGGGCATCGACCACCAGGTGCGCATACCCGAGCGAGGCCCAGGTCAACCA
>JBKJXL010000381.1:0-2627 GCA_046716225.1 Candidatus Limnocylindrales bacterium
CGGTGACGACGATCGCCGCTGTCCCCTGGATGTCGTCGTTGAACGAGGGGACGCGGTCCTGATACCGGTCCAGGATGTGCAGTGCGTTCTGCTGCTTGAAGTCCTCCCACTGGATGACGCAGCCCGGCCAGACCTCAGCCACGCCGTCCACGAACGCCTCGACGAGCGCGTCGTAATCCGCGCCGCGCAGCCGCGGCGCCCGGTAGCCCAGGTAGAGCGGGTCCGCGAGCAGCGCTGGATTGTCTGTCCCGACGTCCAGCGAGATCGGCAGGGTCAGCACCGGGTGGATCCCGCAGGCGGCCGTGTACAGCGCCAGCTTGCCGATCGGGATGGCCATGCCGCCGGCGCCCTGATCGCCGAGGCCCAGGATCCGCTCGTTGTCGGTGACGACGATGAGCCGGACGTCCTCGTACGGTCCCTGGCGGAGAAGCTGCGGGATCCGATCGCGATCGGCCGGCGTGATCCACGCCCCGCGGGTGCGCCGGATGATGTGGCTGAACTCCTGGCACGCTCGCCCGACCGTCGGGGTGTACACGATCGGCAAGAATTCGTCGAGGTGCTCGGCGAGCAGTCGGTAGAACAGCGTCGCGTTGCGGTCCTGCAGCGCCGCCAGTCCGATGTACTGCTCGAGCGCGTCGTGCTTGACCCGGATGTGCTCGAGTTCGAGGTCGACCTGCTCGTCGATCGTGAGCACTCGATCCGGCATCAACCCGCGCAGCCCGAACACATCGCGCTCCGCCGAAGAGAACCCCAGGTCCTTCGTCAGCAGCCGACTGCCGAGAAGCGCCGGCCCGGCGAGCGTGATCGTCGCCGTGCGGCCGGCCGCGATGGCATCGAACGGAGCGGGGAGGGGACGCACGCCCGCGAGCATAGCCGCCGGGACCGCCGTCCCGCGCGACGTCAGCCACGGTGTGTTCCCTGGTCCCGGTGTCCGGTAGCCCCATCGCTCCATGGCCCGGATCGGCCAGATAGGGCATCCTCCCTGCATGCACCTGCGCTCCGCCGCCCTGGCCATCGCGCTCGCAGCGACGGTCGGGGTCTCCGCCGTCGTCGCCGCGCCGGTGGCCGCCGCCGACTTCCCCGCCGCCGACTCGGGCTATCACACGTATGCCGAGATGGTCGCCGAGATCAACCAGGCCCAGGCAGATCACCCGAACATCGTCCAGATCACCTCGATCGGCGAGAGCTACGAGGGCCGCGACCTGTTGGTGGCCAAGATCTCCGACAACGTCGCCACGGATGAGAACGAACCCGAGGTCCTGTTCGATGGGCTCCACCACGCCCGTGAGCACCTCACGCTCGAGCAGACCCTCGCGATCCTGCGCTGGCTGACCGACGACTACGGCACGAACGATCGCGTGACCTCGATGGTGAACAGCCGCGAGATCTGGATCGTGTTCGCGGTCAACCCGGACGGCGCGGAGTGGGACCTGACCGGCAACCCCTATCGCGAGTGGCGCAAGAACCGCCAGCCCAACGCCGGATCCAGCTACGTCGGCACGGACCTCAACCGCAACTACGGCTATCGCTGGGGCTGCTGCGGCGGCTCGTCCGGGACCAAGTCCGCGCTGACCTACCGCGGGCCGAAGGCCTTCTCGGCGCCCGAGACCCAGGCGATGCGCGACTTCATGGCCAGCCGCCGGATCGCTGGCGTCCAGCAGATCAAGCTCGCGATCACGTTCCACGCAGCCGGCAAGCAGATCCTGTGGCCGTACGGCTATACGTCCAGAGACGTGCCGGCGGACATGACCGTCGAGGACCACGCCGCCCTCGTCGCGATGGGCAAGAAGATGGCCAGCCTCAACGGCTACACGCCCATGCAATCGAGCGCCCTCTACGTGACGGACGGCGACGAGATCGACTGGGCCTACGGCAGCCAGCGGATCTGGATGTACACCTTCGAGCTCTATCCATCGCACGCCCAGGTGAGCTCGGATCTGCGCTTCTACCCGCCCGACGAGAAGATCGGCCCCGAGACGTTGCGGAACAAGGAGGCGATCTACTACCTCATCGAGCGGGCCTGGTGCCGCTGGTCCGTCATCGGCAAGTCGACCCAGAACTGCGGACCGCTGTTCGAGGACTTCGAGATCTCCGCACCGTGGACCGCGAACCCGCTGGGGACCGATACCGCACCCACGGGCGCCTGGCAGCGCGGCGACCCGGCCACCACGACACGCCAGTCAGGCTCGATGACGTCCGGTGTCAAGGGGCTGGTCACCGGCGCGTCCGCCGGAGCGACGGCCAACACCTACGACGTGGACGGGATCGCCTCGATCCGTGGACCGCTGGTCCAGCTCGGCTCGACGACGGGGTCGCTGACGTTCCGCTACTACTTCGCCCACGCGACGAACTCATCAGCGGCGGACTACTTCCGGGCGTACGTCGAGCGCGAGGACGGCAGCCGGACGATCGTGCGCCAGGAGGTCGGTGCCGCCGACAACGACAACCCGGTCTGGACGTCATGGAGCGTGCCGCTCGCGCCGTGGGCCGGAGAGAAGATCCGGATCGTGTTCGTGGCGGCGGACCTCGTTAATGGGAGCACGGTCGAGGCCGCTGTTGACGACTTGCGGATCACTCTGCCCTAGCGGGGGCGCCAGGCGCCGGTCGGATCCTCCGCGAACCTGGCG
>JBKJXL010000382.1:0-3871 GCA_046716225.1 Candidatus Limnocylindrales bacterium
AACGGTCAGTTCGCGGGTGGCTCCGCGGCGTATCGCTCGTCCAGCTCACGCCATTGCTGGTTTTCCTCGCGCGCCGTGATCACGTGGAACGCGATCCAGATCACGAAGCCGATGACGGTCAGGGCGACCTCCGTCCCGACGAATGGGTAGATCGGGCCGATATCGGCCGGGTTCGACCAGGATTCGATGCCGGTGGGCATGGGTCAGACCTCCTTTCGCGCTGGGTCAGGTCGAGCCGGCGCTGGCCTCGCGCCGCTCGATGGGTTCGAAGTCCGTCTCGATCTCGGGCAGGTACGGATACCCGTCGCCGAACGTGTTGGTGTCCAGGCCGGCGAGCTCCACGCGGCGCGGGACGCGCAGCATGCCAGCCGCCTTCAGGATCCGGGCGAGGATGTAGAACGGCAGGAAGCCGAGGACGCCGAACATGATGACGGCGCCGATCAGGTTGCCGATGGGATTGATGGCCGGGAAGCCGTCGGGCGTGACCCCGAACCAGGCGGCGGCACTGCCGGCCACCGGTGCGGCGGCCGGGTAGCCCCACAGCAGGAAGCCGGCGATGACCACCCCGAAGAAGCCCGAGTAGCCGTGGACGGCGACAGCGCCCACGCCATCGTCGATCTTGAAGCGGCGCTCGACGAAGTAATGGCCCTTGTAAGCGATCACGGCCCCGCCCACACCGACCAGGGTCGCCTGGAGGGGGTGGTAGAGGTCGTTACCGGCCGAGCCTGCGATGATGCCCGTCAGGCCGCACGAGAGCGTCCAGTATGGGTTGCCTTTGGACAGGTAGTAGCCGGCCATGAGCCCGCCCGACAGGGACATCAGGAAGTTGAAGGTGATGCCCGACAGGGTCGTCGGCATCAGGTAGATGTTGGTCGCCGAATAGAACGGCTCGGTTTCCGTTCCGACGTTGAAGATCGGGATGTTGCAGGCGGCATAAAAGCCCCAGAAGCCCGTGTACACCAACAGCAGGCCGATGCACGCCAGCCACACGTTGTGGGGTTTGATGTCCCGGATCTCGCCGTTGGGACCGAACTTCCCGATGCGCGGCCCGATGACGACGAGGACGCCCAGCGCCGCCCCGCCCGCGATGGCGTGGATGACACCGGAGGCGTACGCGTCGTGATAGCCCATCAACTGGACCATCCACCCGTTCGGCGCCCAGCCCCAGGCCGCGTCGATGATCCAGAAGACGGAGCCGATGGCGACGGCCATGATCAGGAACGCACTGGTCTTGCTCCGCTCCATGATCGCGCCGGAGATGATCGACGCCGCCGTCCAGGAGAACAGCAGGAAGGCGGCCCAGAAGACGCCCGTGATGCGGTCGGCCATGTTCGGGCCCATCAGCGGGGACCACGGGTAGAAGCTCTCCGCGAGCACCGGAACGCCACCGTTGATGAACGGCCCATTGACGAACGC
Source organism: Candidatus Limnocylindrales bacterium (assembly GCA_046716225.1). GTDB lineage: Bacteria > Chloroflexota > Limnocylindria > Limnocylindrales > CSP1-4 > SPCO01. The sequence continues at coordinate 1,417 of JBKJXL010000382.1, forward strand.
GAAGTAGATCCACCAGCCGAACAGGAAGAACGTCACGGTCACGACTGGAATGACCATGATGTTCTTGATCAGGATGTGCTGCAGGTTCTTGCGTCGTGCGACGCCGACCTCGTAGGTCGCGAAGCCGACGTGGATCAGGAACATGAAGACGACCGTCACCCAGTAGTAGAACTCGGTGAACAGGACGTTCAGGGAATCGGTCAGATCGGACATACCCTCCCTCCGGCGATTTCGGCCTTGACCTTGGTGTGCGGCGACTGGACTTCGGCTACCGCGCCTCAGCTATGCGGACTGCTTCGCTGGGATCACCCTCCTTCTCCCCCTGACGCTCGGGCGGACGTTCGTCCGGGTCGAGATCCACCGTGATGGACAGGAACCTGGCCGGGAGCGACGTCAAGCGCTCCGGGCCGTGCGGGATGCGACCGTCGAACATGAGCGAGTCGCCGGGATCCATGTCGTAGGTGTGGCGGCCGTAGCGATAGGCGAACGCGCCTTCGAGTGCGTACAGGAACTCGACGCCGTCGTGCTGGAAGAGGGGGAACGTCTCGCGCTGCTCGGTCAGCGTGACGAGGAACGGCTGGACCTTGCGCTGGGCGCCCTTGGCGGCAGCCAACAGCTCGTAGCGGTGGCCGTGCCGGGTCCCCTGGCGCACGAGGTCGATTCCTTCGCCGGCGCGAACGTAGGACGCGTCGCGCTCCTCCTCGAATCCACGAAAGAAGGTCGTGACCGGGACCTCCAGGGCCTGCGACAGGCGCGCCAGTGTGCGCAGGCTGGGTGAGGTCTGGGCATTCTCGATCTTGGAGATCATGCCCAGCGATAGCCCGGAGCGGTCGGCCACGTCCTGCAGGGTCAGCGACAGGCGCCGTCGTTCCTCGCGCAGGCGGTCACCGATGGCCTGGGTGATGGCGTCCTCCAGGAACGCCGACTCATCCTCAAGCAGGGACGCGTAGGCCTCGTCCGGTCCTGACATCCGTCGCTCCCGCGCGAGTGCGCTCCAGCCCGTTCGGGCTGTGGGGCAGGGTACACCATCAGGAAAGTCCTTCAAGTCCCATCGTGACGTTCGCCTTGCATGAGGGTGGATTGGTGCGTACCATCTCCTCTGCGAGTGGAACCTGGAGCGAGACGCCCCCCGGTCGCGCGACCGCCACTCAACCCATGGTGGAGTCGGACCATGTGCGGCATCGCGGGTTACCTGTCCAAGCGCGACGAACCCCAACCGATCGGCGAGATCATGCTGGCCATGCTGACGAGCCTGGCGAGGCGTGGGCCGGACAGCGTCGGCATGGCCCTCTACCGCTCGGAGCCGGCCCACCGCGACAGCTGCTGGGTGCGATTGCCCGAGCGCGGCGATGCTTCCGAGCACGAGCGCCGCGTCCTCGCCGGCCTGGCCACGGTCGGCGAGGTCGGTACCGTCGAGCGCCACCACGGTCTGCTCCGCGTCGAGCTGTCCACCGCCGCCGACGCGCCGACGATCCGGGCCGCGGCCGAATCCGGCTCCGACGACGTGGAGGTCGTCAGCCTCGGCAGGCAGCTGGAGCTGGTCAAGCAGGTCGGCCATCCGAACGACCTGCAGGCCTCGTTCGACATGCGCGGGTTCCGGGGCAGCCACGCCATCGGCCACACCCGCCTGTCGACCGAGAGCAAGGTCGACCTCACCCACTCCCAGCCCTTCTGGGCGCGCGGTGCCGCGGACGTCGCCACGGTCCACAACGGGCACATCACCAACTATCACAAGATGCGCCGGCTGTACGAGCAACAGGGCGTGCGCTTCTTCTCGGAGAACGACTCGGAGATCATCGGCGTCTACATCGCCGACCAGCTGAGCCGCGGTCTGAGCCTGGACGAGGCGCTGGAGGCGTCGCTGGATGACTTCGACGGCAGCTTCAGCTACCTCGTCGCCAGCGGCGACGCACTGGGCTACGCGCGCGACCCGTTCGCGCTCAAGCCGCTCATCACGGTGGAGACCGACGACTACGTCGCCATCGCCAACGAGGAGATGGCCATCCGGGCCGCGCTCGGGTCCGACGGCGTCGCCCACGAGCCGTCCGGGCACGTGCACAAGCTCTGGCGGCGATCTGACCTGCTGATCTCGGCCGGGGCGGCCTCGTGACCGCCACGACCGGCGAGGAGGCGGGCCTCGAGATCATCGCCACCGATCGCCCGGTCCGGGACATCAACCGGGCGATCCGGGCAGCCCTGGCCGACGGCCAGCGGGTCGTCGTCCGGGATCCTGCGGCCCGCCACAGCCTGGGCGTCGCCTTGCTGTCGCCCGGCGCGGTCGAATTCGATGGCAGCGTCGGGTACTACTGCGGCGGGATGGGCGACGGCGCGACCGTCCACGTCCGGGGCAGCGCCGGCTGGGGCCTCGCCGAGGGGCAGCTCTCCGGCTCGGTGGTGGTGGACGGTAATGCCGGAAACGGCGCCGCCGCATCCATCCGCGGCGGCACCGTAGTGG
>JBKJXL010000383.1:0-3637 GCA_046716225.1 Candidatus Limnocylindrales bacterium
TCGGGGAGGCCGGTGGCGTCAGCGGCGGCATGACGGCCGGCGGAGCATCCACGTCGGGAGCCACGATCTGCCAGGTCGGCTGCTCGACGATGTCGGTCCGGCGTACCGCGGCGAGCGCCGCCGCAGCGGCCGATGCGGCCAGATCGGCGTCCGCCTGGGCCAGATCGTCAGCCTCCGAGGGCTCGGCGCCAGGTCCGGCGGTGATCGCCGCAGCGGCCACGAGCGGCTCCGGTCCGTCGACCGCGCCCGGCTCCGAGGTTGCTGGTTCGGCGGCGGCGGGGACGTCGCTCGCGAGCGCGGCCTGCTCACGCTCGTAGGCTTCGATCTCCGCGTCCAGGTTCTGGCCCGGGCGGAAGCGATGCAACATGGCTGCGGTCTGCGCGGCAGCCGCGGCCGCGATGTGATCGGTCGCGCCAGCCGGGGCGTTCGTCTCGGCCTCCGTCGGCGCCTCGGCGATGACCTCGAGCGCCGGCGCCTCGGCAGCGGCCCACTCGGCCTCAGCTTCGACGCCCGGATCGAGTGCCGCGTCCGGCTCGAGGGCCGTGAGCGCCGCCAGCCGGGCCGCCGCATCGACCGGTTCGAGGGCGTCGGCGGTGTCGGCGATCAGAGGGTCGTCCTCGAGCGCTGCCAGGTCCGAGACCGGCCAGGCGCCCAGGTCGAGGGACCCGGCCGCGGTGCCGTTCCCGTTCAAGGCTCCACTGTCGTGCCCGTTGCTGCCGTCGGCCGCATGGACCAGTGCGATGCCGGCTGCGGGGTCGAGATCGGGGAAGGGGGCTGGCAGGATCTCCCGCCCAAGGTGCGGCGAGCAGGTGAGGCAGGTGCCTTCAGCTTCGTTCCAGCAGTTGGCGCACGTGTACTGCCGGCACGTCATGCAGAAGTTGAACGTCTGGTGGAAGGCGTCCAGCTGCTGAGCGGTGATCTCGCGGTCCGTGTCGCTCCGGGCGGCCGCCATCGCTTCGTCGAGCGAGGAATCGTCGGACAGGACGAAGTTCTTCAGGCCGCGCGACAGAACCTTGACGCCCTTGAGTCGCTTCACGCGCGGCCGCGATGACTCGAACGTGTAGCGCGTGCCGCACCGTTCGCAGAACGATTCAGTCAGGACTTCGGCCATCGGGCCCCCGATCGTACGCTGGACAGCTCGAACGGACGGATCCGGCCGAACAGGTTCGAGAGTATACCCCGGACCTTCCAGTGCCCCTGTGACGTGTGTACGGGCGCAAAGGGCGGAAGGTCCGGGTTGATGGAGGGTGGTCGGCCAGACGCTCGGCGGCCCTCTGGTAAGCTCCGCCACCGACCATGCCAGTCCTGGCCGCCGTCGAGCGGTTCTTCGAACGCCTTCTCGAGCGACCATCCGCTCGCCTGTTTCGAACCCGTCTGCAGCCTGTCCAGCTGCAACGGCGGATCGAACGCGCCATGGAGTCGGAGCGCCTCGCGGCGACCGATCGCACGCTCGTGCCGAACCGGTTCGTCATCCGCCTCAACCCGGCGGACCTGGCCGGCTTCGGCGACATGCAGACGTCGCTCGCGAGCGAGCTGGCGGACGGGGCGTTGACGTTCGCCCGAGCCCACCACTACACGCTGGTCGACCGACCTCGTGTCGAACTGCTCGCCGATCCGCTGGTCGAGCGCAACGACATCGCTGTCGATGCGAGGTTCGCGGATCCGATCGCCGGTCGGGCGAGCGTGCCGGACGACGCGCTCGACCTCGATGCGACGAGCACGCGAGTCTTCACCGTCCCGCGCCCCTCCGCCCCGCCGGCGCGGCTGCTCGTCAACGGTCCGGGCAGCCCCGGACAGCTGGTCGACATCTCGTCTGCTCCCCTGCGCATCGGTCGCGCGCCGGACAACGACCTGGTGCTGCGCGACGGACGCGTGAGCCGCCATCACGGACGCATCGCCGGTCGTCCTGGCACGCTCGTCTACACGGACCTCGGGAGCACGAACGGCTCGCGCGTGAACGGCGAGGCGGTCATCGAGGTGATCCTGGGTCCAGGTGACCGGATCCTTGTCGGCGACACGACCCTGGAGGTCCGGCTGGGCAAGCCGGGAGCCTGAGTGGACGGCCCCCTCCTGGTGCTGTGGATCGTCCGCCTCGCATTCCTGCTGCTCCTGTATGTCTTCCTGTATCGCGTGGTCCGAACGCTGCTGCGCGACCTGCGAGCCGCCGCACGAGAGCCCACGACCACACTCGGTCGGCTTGTCATCCTGGAGTCGCCCGGCGGGGAACCGCCGGCCGGGCACGTCTTCGCGCTCGATCCGATCACGACCCTCGGACGTGACGTGAACAACTCGATCGTGGTGGATGACCCGTTCGCGTCCGCCGAGCACGCCGTCCTGACGTTTCGCGGGAGCGCCTGGTACGTCGAGGATCTGGGCAGCACGAACGGGACGTACGTCAACGGCCACCCGGTGGCCGGGGTCGCCACCATCGCGTTCGGCGACGAACTGCAGGTCGGGCAGGTCCGCTGCCGCCTGGAGCGACCTCGGACATGACCGCCGGCGCCACAGCGGCCCGCCCACGGCCGACCGGGCGAGCGCGCACGATCGGACCCATCCGTCCGCGCTGGCGATGGACCGAAGCCCGCCTCCTGGGCATCGTCGCATTGGCGCTCGTGCTCGGAAGCGTCTCCCTCAGCGGGGGCCTCACGGGTCGGCTTGAGCTGTACGACGCGCAGACGCTGGTCGTCTACCTGGTCGTCCTCGCCGCGGGTCACCTCGCGTTCGTGCTCGCCGGACGACGGACGGACCAGATCCTCCTACCGGGCATGGGACTGCTGGGCGGGATCTCGCTGCTCCTGATGCAGCGGCTGCCGCAGGACCTCGTGACGCAGCGCTGGTTCGGGGCCGAGGTGGGCCTGGCCCACGTCCAGCTGGTCTGGCTCGTCCTCGGCATCACGATCACGTCTGTCGTCGGGATCGTCGTCCGTTCCGACAGCTGGTTGCGGCGCTACAAGTACTCCTGGGCTGCGGCCGGCGTGGGACTCCTGCTGCTGACCTTCGTCCTGGGTTCTGAGGTGAACGGGCAGCGCCTGACGCTCCAGGTCGGTCCGTTCAGCGGCCAGCCGTCGGAGTTCCGCAAGGTCATCCTCGTCGTGTTCCTTGCCGGCTACCTCTCGGAGAACCGGTCGCTTTTGATGGAGCACGACACGCGGCTGGGTCCGCTTCGACTGCCGCCGCTCCCATACCTCGCCCCGATGGTCGTCATGTGGGCCATCGCCCTCGGCATCGTCGTCGTCCAGCGCGACCTTGGGGCGGCCTTGCTGTTCTTCGCGGTGTTCCTGGCCATGGTCTACGTGGCGACTTCGCGCGTCAGCCTCGTCGTCATCGGCCTCGTCCTGTTCGTGCTGGGCAGCGTGCTCATGGCCAACCTGTTCGGTCACGTCCGCGACCGCATCGACATCTGGCTGGACCCGTTCGCCGATCCGTTGGGGGCCGGCTACCAGGTGGTCCAGGGCCTCCACGCGTTCGCTCGCGGTGGTCTCGTCGGGGTGGGTCTGGGCTCGGGACTGCCGACGATCGGCGGCCGGCTGCCGATCCCGGAGGTCCACACGGACTTTCCCCTGGCGGCTCTCGGCGAAGAGCTCGGGCTGATCGGCGTCCTGGCGATCCTGGGCCTGTACCTCGTGCTGGTCGAGCG
>JBKJXL010000384.1:0-15667 GCA_046716225.1 Candidatus Limnocylindrales bacterium
GGTGGCGATCGACGGCCTTCTGGTCGATGATCGGACACAGCCAGTTCTCCCGGATGAGCGGGTCGCCGATGGTGATCGCCTCGGTCTTCTCGACCAGCAGGCGGACCAGTTCGTCATGGACCGAACGCTCGACGTAGACCCGCGAGTTCGCCGAGCACTTCTGCCCGCCGAAGCCGAACGCGGATCGCATGATCCCCTCGGCCGCCTCGTCGAGATCGGCGTGGCGCGACACGATGGCCGGGTTCTTGCCACCCATCTCCACGATGCACGGTCGCGGCCACGATCGGGAGAACGAGTGGAACAGCTGCATCCCCACCTCGTACGAGCCGGTGAAGACGATGCCGTCGATACCCGGATGATCCTGGAGGGCCTGGCCGACGGTACCGCCCGGGCCCATGACGAGGTTGACGACACCGGCCGGGATACCCGCATCCACCAGCGTCTCGATCAGCTTGACCGCCATCAGCGGCGATGCCGAGGCCGGCTTCAGGACGACGGTGTTGCCGGCCATGAGCGCGGCACCGGTCGGGCCGGTCGCGAGGGCGGACGGGAAGTTGAACGGGCTGATGACGGCGAACACGCCGTGCGGGCGAAGCACCGACCGCGTGTGCACGGCCGTGTCCCCGAGGTTGCCCATCGGGTGGTCATAGAACTGGTTGTCCTCGGCGGTCTGGGCGTAGTAGCGGATCAGGTCCGCGGCCTCCTCGACCTCTCCGAGCGCCTCGATCCGATTCTTGCCGACCTCGATGGCCATCAGTGCCGAATACGCCATCAGCCGGTCGCTGATGAGGTCGGCGGCCCGCTTGAGGATCGCGAGGCGACCCTCCCAGCCCAGGGCGGCCCACTCGGGCTGGGCGGCCCGGGCAGCCTGGACCGCGTCGTCGATGTCCGCCAGGGTGCCCGATGCGAACGTCCCGACCAAGACGTCCGTGTCGATCGGCGACCGGACCTCGAAGGTGCCCTCTCCGTCGCGCCAGGCGCCCGCGACGTAGTTGCGGTGGGACCCGCCGAGTTGCGTCCGAGCCACAGCGTGGCCGGCCTCGAACTGCGAGTGCAGGTCCTCGTTGTCGGCGCGCAGGGTGGCGTAGGTGATCTTGATGCGCGGGGCGGGTGCGGTGGTCATGGCGGTTGGACCTCGTGGCTTCGACGGGCAGTTCGGGATGTCGCGGTCAGTCTAGCGCGGCAACGACCTCGGCCAGCGACGGCGTGATGGCATCCGGGCGTCCGCCCCCGCGCCCAGTAGCGGCGGCCGCGACATCGGCTGGTCCGTGCTTGCCCGACAGCGCGAAGATCCCGCGCAGGCCGGACCGCTTGGCGGCCAGGACATCGGAGCGGATGTCGTCACCGACCATCGCGATGTCGTGTCGGGCCAGGCCCTGTCCCAGCTGCCGGCGCAGGTCGGCGACGGCGCTCGAGTAGAACGTCGGCGACGGCTTGCCGGCGATGACCGCCCGAACACCCGCGGAGAACTCGAGTCCGACGACGAACGCCCCCGAATCCAGCGTCGGCCCCTCCGCAGTCAGCCACCACGGATTGCGATGCATGCCGATGAGCGTCGCGCCGCGGAGGATCAGCCGAAAGGCGTGATTGAGGTTCTCGAACGTCGCTTCCTCCGGGGAGTCGCCGACCACGACCGCGGCTGCGGTCGCGCCGGGAGCTGCCGAATCCGCGTGGGTCAACAGGTGCTGGCCCTCGAACTCCAGCTTCGCGTCGTCCGAGGCGAGGACGTAGATCGGCTGGCCCGGGAAGTGACGTGCCGTGTACGCGGCCGAGGCCGACAACGCGGACATGAACCGCTCCGGCGGGATATCCGCACCGAGGCGCTTCGACCACAACGACAGCCGGCCGCGACTCACCGCGGAGGTGTTGGTCACGATCCGGTACGGGAACCCCGTCGATTCCAAACGCGCGATCGCCTCGGCCGCACCCGGGATCAGCTGCCCGGTCGATACGATGACGCCGTCCATGTCGAGGAGCAGGGCCCGGGTGCCGACCATGGCCGCGCGCATCGCCGGCGCGGACGTGGCCTTGTGAGCGAGCCTGGCGGTCATCGCCCGATGGTAGGCTGCCGACGACGACGACGTGCAGCGAGGTCACGGATGGGATTGCTCGACGGGAAGACGGCGCTCATCTTCGGGGTCGCCAACGATCACTCCATCGCCTGGGGGATCGCCCGGGCCCTCCACGACGAGGGCGCAGAGGTCGGTTTCAGCTCCGTCGAGAGCCTCATCGCGAAGCGGGTCCAGCCGCTGGCCGACTCGATCGGGTCCACGTTCGTGGAGCCGTGCGACGTCCAGTCCGACGAGGACATCGCGCGCGTCTTCGCGCGCTGGGGCGAGACCCACGAGTCCCTCGACATCATGGTCCATGCCCTCGCGTTCGCCCGCAAGGAGGACCTCGAAGGCACGTTCGTGGACACGTCACGCGACGGGTTCGCGCTCGCGATGGACGTCTCCGCGTATTCGCTGGTCGCGCTGGCCCGGGCGGCGCAGCCACTCATGCGGCCCGGCTCCTCCGTGCTGACGCTGTCGTACTACGGCGCCGAGAAGGTCGTCTCGCATTACAACGTCATGGGCGTCGCGAAGGCGGCCCTGGAAGCCTCCGTCCGATACCTCGCCGCGGACCTGGGGCCGTCCGGCATCCGCGTCAACGCGATCAGCGCCGGACCGGTCCGGACGCTGGCCGCCGCCGGGATCGCCGGGTTCAAGAAGCTGTACGGCGCCTTCGGGGATGTCGCCCCGCTGCGGTCGAACATCACCCCGGAGGACGTCGGCCGGAGCGCGGTCTACCTCGCGTCGGACCTCTCGAACGCCGTGACCGGCGAGGTCCTGTACGTGGACGGCGGCTTCAACATCATGGGCGTGCCAACCTCGGACTGAGCCTGGACTACTACCAGCCGCCGGTCCCCGGCCCGCCCTTGATCGGCCCGACGATCCGGCTCGTCACCCAGCCGCCGTAGAACCCGCCCGGCTGCGGCGTCGCGCGCTCGTCGCCGACCCACGCCTCGTCGACCCGACCGGCGTAGAACGCCAGGTAGCCGGCGATGGCCTCATAGCCCGGGTTCGGGTCGGCGTACGACCAGGCGATGTCCTCGATCCGTCGCGTCGCTCCGACATACGAGTGGTACCCGGCCATCCCCTTCCACTCGCACAACGACCCGTGGCCACTGGCCATGAGCCGGTCCATCCGGGCGTCCGCCGGCGGGACGTAGTAGACGGGTGCCCCGGCCGTCTCGAGGACGCGCAACCCACGGGTCGTATCGGCGAGGACTTCGCCGTCCACGACGACTCGCAGACGGTCCGGCCCGGCCTCCACGCGCGGTGGGCGTGGGTAGTCCCAGACCGACTCCTGACCGGGGCCCGGCACCTCGCGCTCGGCGATGTCCGGTCGCGGCGGACTCGTCATCGCCTCCTGGTCTGATCAGCGCACCCAGCGCAGGTGCCGGCGATCGACAGGTGGGTGACGTCCACGGAGAACCCGCGCGACCGCTGGATCCCGTCCACCAGGGACCGGGCCTCGTCGAGTGGGATCTCCCAGGCCTGCCCGCAGCCCGTGCAGTGGAGGTGGCCGTGGATGGCCGCCGGCTGGACGTGGAACTCCTCGCGGCCATCGACACCGTGACTGTGGCTGACGAGGCCAAGCCCTTCCAGCACATCCAGCGTCCGATAGACGGTGGACGGCGTGGTCGCCGGATCAACCTCGCGACAGCGCTCGACGAGCTCGGCGCCGGTCACGTGCCCGTCGGTCGTGGCGAGGACCTCGATCAGCGTCCGTCGCTGGGGTGTCCAACGCAGCCCGTGGGCGTGCAATCGGTCGCGCACGGACGACCACGCGACGACCTCCCCGACAGGTGATCCGATGGCTGACATCGAACGAAGTATAGGGTGAGGACGTCATGGGGACCCGTAATCGCAACGTGTTGCGATTAGGTCCGGCATCCGATACGCTTGGCCCAGACCGCGCGAGGACCCCGACCCATGGAACCGCTCATCGCCGCCGCCGTCGCGGCCACACCGTCCGCCGCCGGCATCGGGGTCCTGATCACGGGCCTGCTGCTCGGGATCCGTCACGGCATCGATTGGGACCACATCGCGGCGATCACCGACATCACCAGTACGACCGCGGCCGCCGGCATGGCCGAAGCTGCGCACACGGATCAGCACCTGACGGTCCCGGGCCACGTCCACGGACATGGCGGCGCCAACGAGGTTCGCTCGCATCACGCCGGCCCGGGTGGAGCGACCCTGGCTCCGAGCCTCGCCGTCCGACCACCGATGGGCCGGACACGATTCCTGACAGGCCAGGCCGAAGCCATCCGCCTCGGAACGCTCTATGCGCTTGGCCACGGGTCGGTCGTCATCGCCCTGGGCCTGGCCGCGCTGGCGTTCGGGGCACTCCTCCCCGACTGGCTCGACCCGATCATGGGTCGGATCGTGGGGCTCACCCTGGTCGCACTCGGCCTGTGGGTCATGTACTCCATCTATCGTTACGCGCGTGGCGGCGAGAAGTTCCGGCTGCGCAGCCGCTGGATGCTGGTCTTCGACGGCGTGCGCTACGGCTGGCGGCGCCTGCAGGCTCGGATCCACGGCCACGAGCACGTCGAGCCTCTCGAGATGAGCTCGTACGGCGCACGGACGTCGTTCGGGGTCGGGATGATCCACGGCGTCGGCGCCGAGACCGGCTCGCAGGTCCTGCTCATCGCGGCCGTCGGCGGAGCCGCCAGCGCAGGGCTCGGGATCCCGATGCTGTTCGCCTTCGTCCTTGGCCTGCTGATCTCGAACTTCGCGATCGTCGTGTTGAGCTCCGTGTCGTTCGTGTCGAGTCAGACGCGCGAGTGGCTGTACGTGTCGATCGGCGCCGTCGCCGGCCTGTTCAGCCTGTACATCGGGATGATCTTCCTGTTCGGTCGCGACTCCGTCCTCCCGGACCTGGGAACCATCCTTCCGTTCTAGCGGCCACGCGTCCGTCGTCCGAAGGTCGGTCCAGTCGCCTATCAGTCGCCGCCGCGGACCTCGAACCGGGCCAGCTGGCGCGTGGCAAGCAACAGCGAACCGGCGATGACGACGCCCAGGATGACCATCGAGATCATCGGCTCCAGCGGCTCCGACCCCGGCCGAACCCCGCCCAGGGCGGCCGCCACGCCCAGCGTCGCCTGCCGGATCGACAGGAACCGCGTCCCTTCGAGCAGGCCCGCGACGACGCCCTCCCAGATGAGCGTGTACACGAGGCCGATGATCAGCGCCCGTGACGTGACGGTCGAGAGGGCCAGGAACCCACTCGAGTAGGCGATCCCGCCGATCAAGCTGGCGACCGCGAAAGCGAACGTCACCGTGATCGACGACGCGCCGAGGCCGCTCGTCAGCAGACCGCTCAGGACGACCGCCGGCACGACGAGCAAGGTGGTCAGGCCTGCCGCCACGATCGCACCCGCCAGCACGATCCAGCGCCTGGCGATCGGCTTGACCAGAAGGTGGACGACCGTCCCGTCGTCGATCTCCGAACCCAGCGCCGCGGTCCCGAGGACGAGCGCCACGAGCGGCAGCACGGTCCGGACCACGAGGGTATCGAGGACCGCCGAGGCGTCCGGGCGTCCGCCACTCACTCGGACGAGGAGGCCGATCGCCACTGGCAACGCGACGAGCAGCACCATGAGGACCAGCCGGCGACGACCGAGGAGGCCCCGCAGCGTGACCGTGACCAGGGGCCCGAACGCGCTCATCGGCGGACCAGATAGCTGAAAACGCTCTCGAGCGAGTCGTCGGTCGGGGCGACCTCGCGCAGCGTGATGCTTCCGGCCGCGGCGACCCGAGGCAGGGCGTGGGTGAACGCCCCGTAGTCGGACGTGCTGACCGACAGCCGACCATCCGTCAGCTCGGCCCCGAAGACAGCCGGATCCGCGATCAGGGCCGCTGCCAGCGCGCGGTCGTCTGACGAGCGGACCGTGAACGTATGCGGCCGGTCGGTCATCAAGCGACGGATCGAACGGTAGTCGCCGGCCGCTGCCAGTCGACCGGCGTGCACGACCAGGATCGAGTCGGCCAGGCGCTCCACTTCCTCGAGGATGTGCGAGGAGAACAGGATCGTCCGGCCCTCGGCCGCCATCTGCCGAAGCAGATCCATCATGTGGAGCCGCTGGCGCGGGTCCATCCCGTTGAATGGCTCGTCGAGCAGCAGGACGGTGGGCTCGTGGACCAGGGCGCCGGCCAGCTTGGCTCGCTGGCGCATGCCCTTGGAGTACGTGCCGGTCGGCCGATGGGCGGCGTCGACCAGATCGACGATGCGAATCGCCCGCTCTGCCGCGCCTTTCGGGTCGGCAACGCCCTGGAGTTGGGCGTTGAGGAGGGCGAACTCGTAGCCGGACAGGTATGGATGCACGGCCTCCTTCTCCGGGACCAGGCCGATCTCCCGGTAGATCGCGGGCTGGCGCCAGGAGGCGCTGCCACGAACGAGCACCTGTCCGGCCGAGGGCCGCAGCAGTCCGGCCATCAAGTGCAGCAGCGTCGACTTGCCCGCGCCGTTGGGGCCCAGGAGGCCCGTGACCCCCGGGCCAAGGGCGAACGACACGTCGTTGACCGCGACGACGTTGCCGTACCAGCGCGACACGTGGTCGAGCTGGAGGGCGGGCAGGACGGCGGGCGGACCGGTCTCCGCAGGCGGCGTCGGGGCGCCCGGCGCGGGCGCGACCAGCTCGGTCATGCGCGGATGGTCAGGTAACGGCGGATGGTCAAGCCGGTCGCGCCGACGATGCCGATGACCGTCGCGGCCAGGTACACGACGCCGGGCAGGTCCAGCGACGCGACGATCGGGCTGTCCGGGATCGTGCCGTAGATCCACGCGTTGGTCCCATCGAGGATGTCGGCCGCGCTGAACAGCACCAGCAGCCGCGCCGAGTCCTGGTTGACCAGGTTCCCGACGAGACCCACCACGATCGGCGGGATGATGGCGATCGCGATGATGATCGCGGCCGCATAGGCACGGCGGGGGGTGTGCGAAGCAACCAGGGCCGTGAGGCTCCCGAGCAACCCGGCCGTCAAGACGGCCTGTGCCATGAACTGCGGGACGGCGCCGATCTCGTCCCGGACGCCCTGGATCGGGTCCGGCGCCACGAAGATCCGGCCGCCAAGCAGCAGGACCTGCGGGAAGATCATGAGCAGCAGGAGGGCCAGCCACAGGCCGCCGGTCTTGGCCATCGCATAGTCGATCCGCGTGAGGACTCGCAAGAAGTACAGCGGCAGCACGCCGTAGCGCTGGTCGCGCCCGAACAACTCCGGTCCCTGGGCCGCCGCGAACAGCATCACCAGGATGACGATCAGGCCGTGATACGTGGAGAAGCGGACCGGCGAGACTTCTTCGATGAGCTCACCGCCACCGCCCGGTGCCTGCGCGGCAAGGGCCGCGATCCCCACGGCCAACACCGCGGGCAGGAGTGCCAGCACGGCAAGGCTCACCGGGACGATCTTGGCGCGCGCCCCGCGACCGAGGCCGTAGCACGCCCGTACGGCCTGGCGGAACAGCGCGCTGGACGCGGCCCGGCGGCCCAGGCGCGGCCCATCGTAGGCCTGGTAGCCCAGATCGTAGATGTTGCCGCCGGGTCCGGACACGCCCGCCTGGGTCACGCCGGCACCTCGTCGCGGAACAGGTCCTCGAGGCCTTTGCGGCGCTGCTCGAGGCGCACGAGCGACAGGCCGGCGGTCACGATCTCATCGCGGACGACATCGAACGGCCGCTCGTCATCGAGCGGGACCAGCACGATCCGGCCGTCCAGCGTGGCCGGCATCCCGCGGCCGATGAGGGCGTCACGAAGCCGCTCCTGGCCCTCCTCCACCTCGACGGCGAGGAAGCCGGTGCGCTCGGTGAAGTCGGCCAGGGGCGCCGCGCGCAGGAGCCGGCCGGCATCGATCGCCACCAGGAAGTCGCTGACGCGCACGATCTCGCCGAGGAGGTGGCTCGCGACGATCACCGCGATGCCGAACTCGGTTCCCGTCCTGCGGACCAGGGCCAGCATCTCGTCGCGACCGGCGGGGTCCAGGCCGTTGGTCGGCTCGTCCAGGAGCAGCAGCCGTGGGTCGTGGACCAGCGCCTGGGTGAGCTTGACCCGCTGGCGCATGCCGGTGGAGTACCCGCCGATCGCTCGATAGCGCTCCTCGTACAGCCCGACGTGGCGCAGGACCTCGGCCGTGCGCTCCCGTGCGGCGCCGCCGGGCAGACCGGACATCGCCGCCATGTGCGTGACGAAATCGGTGGCCGACACGTCTGGCGGCAGGCAGTCGTGCTCGGGCATGTAGCCGACGAACTGGCGGATCGCGATGCCCTGGCGGGCGACATCGAAGTCCATCACAGACGCCGACCCGGACGTGGGCGGGAGCAGACCGAGCAGGATCTTGAGCAGGGTGCTCTTGCCCGCGCCGTTGGCGCCGACGAGCCCGACGATGCCCGGCTCGAGTTCGAGCGTCAGACCATCGAGGGCGACGACACCCCCGGGATAGCGCTTGGTCAGCTCAGTGAGTGCGATGAGGGGCATGGCCCGTGAAGGGTACGCGACGGACGGCGCCCGGGCGGGTCAGCGGAGGTCGAGCGAGCCCGCGACATCGTCGGCGGTGACCAGGATGTCCGCGAGTGAGGCGCCGGCGCCGGGCTCGATGACGACGGCCAGGGTCCTCCGGCCCACATCCAGCAGCACGAACCGCGTCGTCGCGAACGGCTGCAGGTAGACGGTCTCCGCCCCCATCCCCAGGATCGGCAGGAGCTCACCACCCTGGGTCGTGAGATCCACGCTGACGCCATCCAAGCCATCGATGGTCAGGCCGCGGACCTTGCTGGCTTCGGTGCCGTCCGTGGCCGCGATGCGCCCGATCACCCGCCGCAACGAGCCACGGGTCTCCTCCTCTGCGCCGTTCGGATAGATCCGCGTGACATCGCCGAGGAACGTCATCCGGCCGGCGTCCCGGACCAGCTGCACCCGCTCGGCCTGATGGAGCGCCGTGGCCCAGCCACCGCCGAGGTCGAAGGCGACCGCCGGCTCGAACCGCGACGGCGCGTATCGGCCCGGGTCCTGCCCGCAGGGGATCCCGAAGATCGGTTCGCACAGATCCGCTCCGGCGAGCGGCTCCGGCGTGGGCGCCGCAGTCGCGACAGGCTCCGCGGTCGTCGTCGGGGCCTCCGATGGTGTCGGCGTCGGCTTGGCCGTGGGCATCAGCGGGTCTGTGGGTCCGGGCGTGTCGGAGGCAAGCGCCGCGGCGCCGCCGGTCCCGATGTCCGGGAACGCCGCCACCAGGACGCTACCCACCAGCAGGCCCAGCAGCCCGAGGGCCGCCAGCATCGGCGCTCGCAGCCTCCCGCGGCCGTCGGACGCGGTCGTCGAGGCGACCCTCGCTGGACGCCCGGCGGCGGGGCGGTCTTCATCGGCGATCCGCTCGATAGGACGAGTCGTCGGCGCCGGCGCGACCAGGAGTCGTTCCAGGGCGGCGGCCAGCGCGGTCCCGTTCGGATACCGGCGCAACGGGTCCGGGTCCATCGCGCGAACCACGACGGCGTCAAGGGCGACCGGCACGTCGTGTCGCGTTCGCCGTGGCGAAGGCGCCGGCGCGCCGATCCGTGCCAGGGCGATCGCCGCGGACGTTTCACCGGACCACGGCCGACGACCGGTGAGCGCCTCGTACAGGACCAGGCCCAGGCCGTAGACATCGGACGCCGCGGTGGTCCCTTCGCCCTTGGCCTGTTCCGGGCTGAAGTACTGGACCGATCCCAGGATCGTGCCCGGCACGGACCCCTCCGCGTCGTCGGCCAGCCGGGCGATCCCGAAGTCCGTCACCAGCGCGCGGCCGTCCGTGGCCAGCAGGATGTTCCCGGGCTTCACGTCCCGATGGATGACTCCGCGCTCGTGGGCGACGCCCAGGGCCCGGGCGACATCCAGCCCGATCCGGGCCACGTCCGCGGGCGGCAATGTCGTCTCGCGGCGCAACCGCGTGGCCAGATCCTCGCCGTCGATGAGTCCCATGACGAGGTATGGCCCAGCCGGGTCCGTGCCCGTGTCCAAGCACGCGACGATGTTCGGATGGCGCAGGACGGAAGCCGCGAGCGCCTCGCGCCGGAAGCGATCCGAGAGGTCGCGGTCGGCAGCGATCTCGGGACGCAGGACCTTGACCGCGACCGCCGTCCCGGTTCGTTCGTCGCGTGCCCGATAGATCGTCGCCATGCCGCCGCGGCCGGCTACCGACTCGAGTCGGTAGCGCTCGCCGAGCAGGCGCCCAAGGTCGGCGTCCGTGGAGCTGGCATCCCCTGCGTTCGACCTGGTCACAAGCCGGACCATAGCCCAGGCGTCCGAAAGCGTCGTTCGAGGCCAAGAAGGTGGACCTGCTCGCCCGGATGCAAGCCGTAAGGTAGGGCAACGGAGGTGCCTCTCGAGATTGAGGCGGGACGCGTATCACGGGTCGGGTCGCCGCCCGATGGCCGGGCGCGCTCGCAACGGCATCGTGATGCCATCGCCGGTGGGTGTCACCGGCAGTGATGGAGGGCTCCGGCCATGAACCACCCAGTCGTGATGCTGATGCTCGTGAAGGATCGGCACGAGCAATATCAGCGCGAAGCGGACGAGCATCGCCTGGCCCGCCAGGCCACCTCCGTGCCGCGTCAGACCCCGCGCGAGCGGTTCCGGATCCGCGACCTTCGCTGGACGTTGATGCGCCCCGCTCAGGCATGACGTTCCGCTGCCGCACGACGACCCGGGTGACGCTCCGGCGACACCCGGGTCGCTCTTGACCGCGATCACGCTCCTGTACCACGTGACGGGCCGCGCCTATCATTCGCGCGGATGTCAGGCGCACCCTCGAGCCCGGTGTACGTCGGACGAGCCACAGAGCTCGCCCTCCTGCAAGGCGCCCTCGAGCGCTCCGTGGCAGGCGAGCCGACGATCGTCCTGGTCGGAGGCGACGCCGGCGTCGGCAAGACCAGGCTCCTGGCCGAGTTCACCGACCGGGTCCGCCAGGCAGGCGCTCGAGTCCTGATCGGTGGTTGCGTCGACCTTGGCGGCGAGGGCGTGCCCTACAGCCCGTTCCTGGAGGCCCTTCGGATGCTGGGCGACGAGCTCGACCCGGAGGCGCTCGGCCGGCTGCTCGGGGAGACAGGCAAGGAGCTCGTCGCTGTCGCACCGGGGTTCGCTCGCTTCCTCGACATGCCGGCAACAGACGCGAGTCCACCGGCAGGACCAGCCGCCACGACGCCCGGGGCGGCGGAGCAGGCGCGGCTGTTCGAGCTGACGCTCGCGCTGTTCGACCGTCTCGGGTCTGATCGACCGCTGGTCCTCGTCCTGGAGGACCTCCACTGGAGCGATCCCGCAACGCGCGACCTGCTCGCGTTCGTGGTGCGAAACCTTCGTCGAGGACGGGTCCTGGTGGTCGGCACGTTCCGCACGGAGGCCCTCGAACTGGGCCACCCGCTGCTCGTCCAGCTCGCCGAGATCGGCCGCAACCGCCACGTGGAGCGGATCGACCTGCGACCGCTCGACCTCGAGGAGCAGCGTCTCCAGCTGACCGGCATCCTCGGGCATCGGCCGGAGCGAGGACTCG
The DNA here is from genome assembly GCA_046716225.1 of Candidatus Limnocylindrales bacterium. Lineage (GTDB taxonomy): Bacteria > Chloroflexota > Limnocylindria > Limnocylindrales > CSP1-4 > SPCO01. Next base: position 11,565 of record JBKJXL010000384.1, read on the forward strand.
CCGAGCGGATCCACGCCCTCGCCGAGGGCAACCCGTTCTTCGCGGAGGAACTCCTCTCGAGCAGCCCCGCGGACCCGACCGGACCCGACATCGCCCTCGAGCGACCCAGCGGGCGACGGGAGGCGGTCCCAGCGTCGCTGCACGACATCCTGGCCGGTCGGATCGCAACCCTCTCGGACCTGGCGCAACGGCTGCTTCGGATGGTCGCGGTGGCCGGGTCGCGCGCCGATGACGATCTGCTGGTCGCGGTCTCGGGTCTGGCCCCGGATGAAGTCGGTGACGCGATCCGCGAGAGCGTGGGTCGCCACGTCCTCGAGATCGAGGAGCGGACGGACCGGTACCGATTCCGGCATGCCCTGCTGGCCGAGGTCGTCCTCGCCGACCTGTTGCCCGGGGAGCGCCAGCGGCTCCACCGGGCGGTCGCCCAGTGGCTGATCGACCCAGCCCGGATCGCGGCCGGCGGTCTCCCCGGCACGCCGGGCGAACTGGCGCTCCACTGGTCGGCCGCCGGCGATGCACCGGAGGCGCTCGTGGCATCGGCCCAGGCGTCGCGGGCCGCCCTCGCCATCCATGCGTATGTGGACGCACACCGCCAGGCGGAGCGGGTCCTGGCGCTATGGGACCGCGTGCCGGATGCCGCTGAGCGGGTCGGCATGGATCACATCGATGCCATCCGCGAGGCGGCGGACATCGCCGATCTCGCCGGGGGAGGCGATCGGTCCGTTGAGCTGACCGGGCTGGCGCTCGCCGAGATCGACGAGCAGGAGGATCCCATCCGGGCCGGACTCCTGCATGCCCGTCTCGGGTTCTTCCGCTGGCTCGTCGGTGAGAGCCAGGCGCTGATCGACGAGAGCCATCGTGCGATGGAGCTCATCCCCGCCGAGCCGCCGACCGTCGAGCGGGCGCGGGTCGTCGGCGTCCTTGCCAGCGCCCTGATGCCGACCGGACACTATCGAGAGTCTCGGGCGCTATGCGAGGAAGCGATCGCCACGCTGCGCGCGGCGGGGTCGCACGAAGGTGAGGCCCGGTTGCTCATGGTCCTCGGGGTCGATCTGGTGGGCCTCGGGGAGACGGACGCCGGCCTCGATCACATGCGCACGGCGATCGAGATCGCCCGCGAGTCCGGGCCACCGGAGACGTTGCTGAGCATCCAGCACAATCTCGCGTTCTTCCTGGTCCAGACCGACCGCTTCGAGGAGGGCCTGGAGGTCGACAACCGTGCCCTCGAGGATGCCCGGCGCGTCGGTCTCGAGCTGCGCTTCGGCGCCGGACTCCGCGCCAGCGCCGGCGACATCCTCGTCCGGTCCGGCCGCTGGGACGAGGCGGACCGCATGACCAGAGATGCCCTCGAACTCGATGATGGCGATCGATCGGGCGCGCTCTATCTGCAGGCGACCCGGGTGATGATGCTCGCCGCACGAGGCGATCGTGCGGCGCTGGCGGACGAACTCGGGGCGCTCGAGCGGGCGGCTGAGGGCGACTTCGATCCAGATGTCCGGGCGTACGTGCTGCAGGCGCGGGCCGAGGCGATGCTGCTCGACGGTCGCCCGGCCGAGGCCCTCGACGCGATCGAGGCCGCCCTGCTGGAGTTCGCCGGGTCCGACGAGGTCTTCCTCGTCGCCCCGATCCTGGTGGTCGGGATGACCGCGGCGGCCGATCTGGCGGACGCCGGCCGGGCATTCCGCGACACCGAGCGGATCGAGGTGGCGATCCAGGCCGGATCGCGCCTGCTCGCCCAGGCCGTGGGGCTGCGTGAGTCGGGTGGCGCGGCGGCCGGCACGCCGTCGGTGCACGCGGCCGTCACGATGGCGGAAGCGGAGGGGACTCGACTTCACGGGGGGTCGGATCCGGGTCGCTGGATCGCCGCCGCTGCGGCCTGGGACGCCGTTCCCATGCCGTATCCGGCAGCACGCGCACGAGCCCGGGCCGGCGAGGCTATCCTGCTGACGAGGGGGCCGCGCGACGACGCCGCGACCCTGCTCCGGGACGCACACGCCGCGGCGACCGCCCTTGGTGCGAACCCGCTTCGAGAGGAGATCGTGGCCGTGGCCGGCCGCGCGCGCGTCGACCTCCAGGACAAGGCGGTCCCGCTTGTCACGGGAGCGGCGGCCGGGGACGACGGCCACGTCGCCCCAGCCCGGAGTCCGGCCGAGATCCTGGGCCTGTCGGCTCGCGAGTGGGAGGTCCTCGAGCTCGTCGCAGCCGGACGCTCGAACGGCGAGATCGCCGAGGTCCTGTTCATCAGCCCGAAGACGGCCAGCGTCCACGTGACCCACATCCTCAACAAGCTGGGCGTCAACAACCGCGTCGAGGCGGCCACCATCGCGGTCCGGATCGGTGCCAACGACCCGAACGCGGACCCGGGCCGAGATCCGCGTCCGGCTAGGGGCTCTTCGGGGGCTAGGCGCTCCGGATGATCTCGTCGACCTCGTGGCGCTTGTCCCGTCCGCCGTGCTCCTCGAGCACGTTGTAGCCCCCCGTCACGAGCAGGTCCCGAGCGGTGTCGCGCACGCCGTCCTCGAACCCCAGGCTGACGATCCCCCAGCCCACGTGCACGTCGACCGAGATCACGCCCATGATGTTGATGGGCGGATTCGCATTCCCCAGGAGGCTCGTCGCGGCGGCCAGCGTCCCAGGGCTGTCGTCCAGCTGGAGATCGAGCGCGTCATGCTCCGTTGACTCGACCACGTGGTGGCCGTTGCCAAGATCGACGTCCCTGATGATGCCGCTGGCGACCTGGCTGTCGTCATCGGACGTGACGAGCATCACGATGATGCCGACCGGGACGCCATTCAGATCGCCTTCGCCGCCACCGATCGCATCGATATTGACCCCATGCTCCTCTAGGGCGAGGGCGATCTTGCCGAGATCGCCGACCGACCCGCTCGTGACGGTCTTCAACACCTTGTGCATCGCGTCGCCCTCCTGCCCGCCGTTCGGCACGAGGAAGGGCCGTTGCCGGCGGAGACCGGATGCTACACCTCGCCCATCAACGATTCGTCGCGGCGCGCGAGCTGTCGCCCGCACTGCTTTGAGGTAGTCGAGGTCCGGACTTTGAGGCTTTGCCCGATGGCCGGAACTGGCCATGGCGCCAATCTGTCGTCAGGCCGGTGGACTGACCACCGAGGCGGACCGGAGACGACGAACGATGAACGCCCTCTACTTCCTGATCAACCGCTCGATGACGAGCCAGACGTCACGACCGAGCCTGACGGCGACATCGGATGAGCCGATCTCGCCGATCCGGCCCGGGGCGTTCGCTCGGTGGATCGAGGAGACGGAGGGCCACACGGACCGGGACGAGTTCGCGACGAACGAGGGGATCGCCGCAGCTCGTCCCGACGCCGTCCTGGAACCAGGCTGAGCCGCGGCGGGCCGACCGCGCGGGATGATCGGTGTTTGGAGCGGGAGACGAGGTTCGAACTCGCGACATGCAGCTTGGAAGGCTGCCGCTCTGCCAACTGAGCTACTCCCGCGTGCGGCGCAACTATAGCCGACCCTCGGACAGGACCCCGGCACGCGCCGTGATCGGTAGCGCGCGCGGGATGAGCTCGGGAATCCGCTCGAGGAGGCCCCACATCGTGGTCGAGAAGGGCGATGTCGGCCGCGCTCCGGGCCGCTCGACGGCCACGATCTGTCGGCGAATCGTCGCCGCGCCTCCGAGCTCGATCTCCCGAAGCGAGCCGGTCGAGAGTGCGTCGGCGACCGCGGTGCCGGGCAGCAGCGCGACGCCGAGCCCGCGCTCGACCATCCGCTTCGCCGCCTCGATGTTATCCACCTCGGTGATCCCGCGGGGCACGACGCCGGCGGCTCGGAACAGGGCGTTCGTGACGTCGTAATAGCTCGATGTTCGGTCGAAAAGGATGAGCTGCACATGGCTGATCTCAGCGACGTCCACGCTTCCGGCGTCGGCGAACGGATGGTCGGGCCGTGTCACGAGGACGAGCTCGTCCTCATAGAGAGGGCGGCTGTGGACACGCGCGTCCCGCAGCTTGCGGACGATTCCGAGCTCAACTTCGCCGCGAACCACGAGGTCGACGATCTCCTCCGAATGCCCGGTCCTCACGCGCAGTCGAACGTCCGGGTGTTTCTCGGTGAAGCGG
>JBKJXL010000385.1:0-5479 GCA_046716225.1 Candidatus Limnocylindrales bacterium
GGTACGCGGACCCGGAGATCGCCCGGCTTGCGCGCTATCAGGAAGCGCCGATGCGGCCCGAGGAGATCGAGCGGTTCTTCGCCGCCCGGGTCGTCGGGACCGAGGCTCTCGCGATGGCCGTCCACGAACGGGTCACCGGCCGGCTCGTCGGGACCTGCGCGTTCAGCCAGCTCGACGCCGACAACGGCTCGGCGCTCTATCACATCACGATCGGCGAGGCGGATGTGTGGGGCCTGGGCTACGGCACCGAGGCGACGCGATTGATGATGGATCACGCCTTCGGGACGCTCGGGCTGCACCGGATCGGCCTGTTCGTGTTCGAGTTCAACGAGCGCGCGATCCGCGCCTATCAGCGCGTGGGCTTCGTCCTCGAAGGGCGGGCCCGACAGTCGATCCGGCGCGACGGCCGATGGTGGGACGAGCTGCAGATGAGCATGCTCGACTCGGACTGGACGCAGATCCGCGATGAGCGGCGGGCGGCGGGCGAGATCATGGGCGAGCTCGTCGGTGGCAACGGCGTCACGACCGGCTCCGACGGCACAGGACCCGGCCACCCGGCCCCCGTCCATGAGACGGCGCCGAGCCGACTGCAGCGAGCGATGGAGCGATTGCGATGACGACCGAGGGTCCCGCCGCCGACGCCGTGCGCGTCGATGTCCGCGAACTGATCGCGGCCAAGGGCCACACCGTGGACAACGCCAGGGCCGCCGTCGCGCGGCTGGACGCGGCGTTCGCCGCCGGCGACCTGGAGCGGACGACCTCGCTGGACCTATTCCTCAGCGACCTCATGCGGGCCCTGGAGCAAGACGCCGACCAGAAGCTCGGCGGCAAGAGCGCCGAGGCAGCGAAGTTCATCCTGCGCGCCATCGACCGCGAGCTCGACAACGCCTGACGCCGGGCGCGGGACGGCGGCTGGGTCCCGCCGTTTTTGGCCTCGCTGAGCGTGACAGATTCCCGCCACCTGGGCCTTAGGCAGGGTCGACCGACGCTTTGGGCGCTGTTCGCGACAGTCTTCAGCTCGTCTCACGCTTACGACGGGTCATTTCGATCAGCCTGACTGTCCGGATCGATCGATCCGCTCGCCTTACGACCGTCGTGTGGGAATCTGGCAACCGATGGGCCGATCGTCGACGTGAGGTCACCCGACGTCCAAGAGAGCGCATGGCAGCCAAACCGCTGCATCGGTCTCCTCGGCGATCCCGGTCGCATACGTGGAGACGATCCGAGCCTGGCGGAGATCGGGAAACAGACCGGTGGAGCCCACCAGCACGCCGAACCGCTTGTACATGTCCACTTCCAGGCCGTTGCAGAGCCAAGAGTGGATCTGTCCGTTGTCGTATCCGAGGACGTCGTACCCGATCGTCGTCCCACGAATGTCATCTCCTTTCTCGAGCGCCGTCAGAAGGACTCGATCACATTCGTCGAAACCAGGGTCGATATCGCTCCGAAGCGTTTCGCAGTCAGACGCGGACAAGGCGATGGCCAGGACTCGAGAGCCCGGAGGAGCGACGTCGCTGAGCGCGCTAGGATCCGCCACGACAAAGCACGATGCCTGCTCGTTGTCCGGACTCAAGCAGTGGCTCGCACTGATCAGGATCGATGGGAGAGCGTCCTTCGACATCCAAGCGGGTCGGTCGAACGGCGCCAGATGCCGATACCCGAGCAGAACGAAGGGCTCCGTCGAGTGCATGTCGGGATGATAGTCAACGAGCTGAGCACAACCGGAGCCCGGTCAGCGCTGGACCTCGTCGACGACCCGGACGACCGGGAGGTCATCGAAGGTGACCTCGCGACGCTGCCGTAGACCGGCGGCCTGGTTAGCTCACGTCGTCAGCTGATCACAGTGGGCGCTTTGCTCCTCGCCGTCGATGACCACGACGGCCGTTGCTCCCGAACGACGGGAGCAGCGGTCGAATGCGGGGACGCGCGAGGCGGAGCATGGCGCACGGGTCTCCGTCGACGCAGAAGTCGACGGCATCGCTCAGGCCGAACCACGAGTGGCGAAGCGTAGCCTCGGAACGAACAGCGCCCGATCGTCAGCCCTCGCGGACCTGGCGCATCGCGGCCGAGACGTCACGCTCGCCGTCGGCCTCGAGGCCGGCGATGACCCCGTCCACGTCCGCCTCGGAGCGGTTCTGGCTGAGCTTGTTCTTGGCTTCCATGCGGTCGATGAGTAGCTCGACGCCGACGATCGCGCGAAGCTGCCCCTCGATGTACGCGCGGGGCGCGTCATCCACGCCCCAGGGATGCTCGCGCTCGGACTCGTGCGTGGCCGACAGCCGCCGGACGTTCGCCTCCAGCCAGGCCGGATCTTCATGGATGACCAGTCGGCCGTAGGCGTGCACGAGCTGGTAGTTCCAGGTGGGGACGACCCGGCCGTGCTCACGCTTCGCGGCATACCAGCTCGGCGTGATGTAGGCGTCCGGCCCGCGGACGATGGCCAGCGCGTCGCCGATCGCCGGCTCCCTCCACTGATCGTTCTTGATCGCGACGTGACCCAGCAGCGCGCCGTGCCCGCCCAACCCAGGGCGCGTGCCGGGTGCGTCGTACACCATCGGCAGCAGCGTCGCGAGGAGTCCGTGTGCGGTCGCCGTCACGAGATGGACGGCCCCAGGCGAGTCCAGGGTCGCTCGGACGTCCTCGGCGGAGGGACGGAAGTAGTCGGGGATGTACATCACCGTCAGTCTACGGCCGACGTGCGATCCACAGCCATGCCGGGAGGACTAGAATCCCACCATCCCACGCCCTGTTCCGGAGGCCTTCGACCGCCATGACCGATCTCAAGACCGGCATCCTGCCGTGGAGCCAGAGCGCGACCTGGCCGGAGTTGCTCGATGCCGCCCAGCGCGTCGATCGACTCGGCTACGACCACCTGTGGGCGTGGGATCACCTGTACGCGATCTTCGGCGACCCGTACCAGCCCATCCTGGAGGGCTGGTCGCTCCTGACGGCGTGGGCTCGCGAGACGAGCCACACTCGCCTCGGTCTGCTGGTCGGAGCGAACACGTTCCGCAACCCCGGGCTCGTCGCCAAGACGGCCGCGACGCTCGATCACATCAGTGATGGCCGCGCGATCCTCGGCATCGGTGGTGCGTGGATGGAGCCCGAGCACCGAGCCCACGGCATCGAGTTCGGGACAGGCTTCGGCCAGCGCCTCGACTGGCTGGACGAATCGGTGGGCGCGATGCGGGCGTTGCTGGACGGCGAGTCGGTGACCTCACCACCCGGCGGGCACTACGCCTTCGACAACCTCCGCCACCACCCGCTCCCGCTCCAGTCGCGCCTGCCGATCATGATCGGTGGCAGTGGCGAGAAGAAGACGCTGCGGACCGTCGCGAAGTACGCCGACCTGTGGAACGCGATGGGCCCGGTGGACTTCATGGCCCACAAGGTCGAGGTTCTCAAGGGTCATTGCGAGGCGGTCGGCCGTGACATCGGCGAGATCGAGTTCACGCTCGGCGTGAAGCTGACGATCCGCGATTCGAAGACGGAGGCCGTCCGCATCCGCGAGGGCGCGATGGTCGTGAACCGGACGCCGCACTCGGAGATCGCTGACGACGAGACGTTCTGGGAAGGCTCTCCGGAAGAGATCGCCGACCGACTTCGGCCTTACGTCGCGCTCGGATTCACGACGGTCATCTCCGAGCAGCCGGCGCCCCACGACATCGAGACGCTGGAGCGCTTCATCGGCGAGGTGAAGCCCCTCATCGACGCCGGATAAGGCTAGCCCGCGACTGACTCGAGGATCGTCCGCGCCTCGGCGGCGGTCGGGAGGCGCGGCGAGTTGCGGATGGCCGCGTCATCGATGGCATCGGTGACGATCAGGTCGATCGAGGCGTCGTCCGCGAGGCCGAGGGAACGCAAGGTCGGCCGCTGCCCGACATCGCGCAGGAGCTTGTCGATCGCCGCGATGGTCGCGCCGGCAGCCGTCGCTTCCGTCTCGGCGGTCGAGCCGACGCCGATCGCGATACCGACCAACGCGAGTTCGTGGTCGCGCGTGCCAAGGTAAAACGACAGGACCTCGGGGAGCACCGCTGCGAGGGCGGTGCCGTGCGCCACGCGGCCACGCGTGCCGATGGAATGGCCCAGGGCATGCACCAGCCCGACACCCGTGCCGCTCGCTTGCCCGACCCCCGCGAGATGCGAGGCCATGAGCATCTGCGAGCGCGCTTCGAGGTCCGAGCCGTCGGCAACGGCCAGGCGCAGCCACTGCTCCACCGTCCGGATGACGCCGATCGCGATGGCTTCGGCGAAGGGATTCGGGTTGGCCGACAGGAGCGACTCGAGCGAGTGGGTCATGGCGTCGACACCGGTCGCGGCGGTGACGGCCGGCGGCAGTCCGACGGTCAGGCCCGGGTCCAGGATCGTCGCCTTCGGCAGCAGGCTGGGATGGCCGATGTACCCCTTGCGACCGGCCGCCTCGTCCGTGATGACCCCGAAGCTGTGCGCCTCGGATCCGGTCCCGGCGGTCGTCGGGACCGCGACGAGCGGCTGGCCTGGTGCGAGGCCCGGTCCGTCGTACTCCAGGTCCCAGACCGGCATCGGATTCGCCGCGAGCAGGGACATCGCCTTGGCCGTGTCCATCGCGGATCCGCCACCGACCGGCACGACGATCGTGCCGTCCAGCCCGAAGTCCCGCAACGCCATCGCCCCGCGCGTCACGGTCGTCGTGCCCGGATTCGGCTCCACCTCGGCGAACACGCCGGCATCGACGCCCGCGGCCTGCAGCACGCCCATGACCGTGTCGATGACGCCGGATCGCTGGACGCCCGGGTCGGTGACGACGAACACTCGTGAGCCCCCGACCCAGGCGACGACCTCGGGGAGTGCCTCGATCGAGCCGACGCCGAACAGGACGCGGTTGCGCAGGGTCATCTCGAAGCGGCGATCGGCCAGGGTCGCCATCAGCGGACCTCCAGCACGGTGTCGGTCGTGGTGTCGCGTCGGATCGTCAGCCAGCGGCGACAGCCGTGGGCGTGGAACCAGCGCTCCGTGGAGACCCCGTCGGGATTCTCGAACACGAACACCTCGTCGAAGTCGCGCTCATCCGGGTCGGTGATCCAGTCCGGGACCGGCCGGCGCTCGCCGCCGAACGTGAACTCGTCGAGCGACCGGCGGCCGCAGCGAGGACAGACGATCGAGTGCATCAGCGCGTCCCGGACGAACCCTGGTCGGCCAGCAGGTGGTCTGCCGCAAAGCGCGACAGCGCGAACGGCGCGATCAGCTCCGGCGGCCGTCCCGTCGCGATCAGCTCGGCCATGCCTTCGCCGCCCGCGGGGATCGCCTTGAAGCCCCAGGTCCCCCAGCCCGTCGTCACGAGGAAGCCGTCGACCGGCGTGAAGCCCATGATCGGGCTGTAGTCGATGGAGATGTCGCACAGGCCGGCCCACGTCCGCAGGATCCGCATGTCGCGCAGGAACGGCAGCAGCATCGAGATCTTGTAGGCGTAGCCGCGCAGGGCATCGAAGGACGACTGGCG
>JBKJXL010000386.1:0-7130 GCA_046716225.1 Candidatus Limnocylindrales bacterium
GCCCTGGGGATGCTCCTCGTCGTGCTCCGGCCAGCGCGTGGCGAACCGGTCGGCGGCCAGGCCCAGGATGAACCCGACGACCCCCAGCAGCAGGCTGACCGGATCGGGGCTCACGACCGGCGCAGCCGCCTCACGCGCCCGGTCGGGCGCCGGCGAGGGCCAGTTCCACGAGCGTGGCGTGGGAAGAACCGGTCGCCCCGCGCGGGGCGAACGGCGTGGCCTTGCGGTAGTAGGCCGTGCCGGCGATGTCGAGGTGGACCCATGGCACCGTCGTGAACTCGCGCAGGAACAGGCCGCTTTTGATCAGGGACCCCTCGGCGGAGCCCGAGTTCTGGAGGTCCGCGTACCAGCTGTCCATCTCGGATACGTAGTCGTCCACGAGGGGCATCTGCCAGTAGCGCTCGCCGGCTCGCTGGCCGGCCTGGGCGACCTGGTCGTAGAAGTCCTGCGGCGCCCCGAACGCTCCGGTGACGAGGTGCCCGAGCGCACGCGCGACGGCCCCGGTCAGGGTCGCCACATCCACGACATGGGTCGCGCCGAGCTGCTCCGCATAGGTCATCGCGTCGCCCAGGATCAGGCGGCCCTCCGCATCGGTGTTCGTGATGTCCACGGTCTTGCCGGTGAGCGCGGTGACGATGTCGCCTGGGCGCGTCGCGTGCGACCCCGGCATGTTCTCGACTGCCGGCGCGATGGCCAGCAGCGGTGTACCGGGCGCCAGCCGCGCGACCGTGGCGATGGCCGCGATCACCGTGCACGCGCCGGTCTTGTCCATCTTCATCTCTTCCATCCGGTCGGACGGCTTGATGCTGATGCCGCCGGAGTCGAAGCAGACGCCCTTGCCCACGATCGCCAGGTGGCGCCCGAGCGAGTCGAGTTCGCCTTCCCCACCGGAGCGCAGGACGATCATCCGCGGCGGGTTGTCGCTGCCACGGCCGACGGCCATGAACATGCCCATGCCGAGCTGCGTGGCACGCTCGGGCTCGATGACGTCGATATACAGTCCATGTCGCTCGGCGATGGCGTTCGCCTCCTGGGCGAGCACGACCGGGCTGACGTCGTTCGCCGCGCGGTTCGACAGGTTGCGGGCGAGGTTGGCCCCCTCCCCGATGATCTGGCCGCGCTCCGCGCCGAGCTGAGCCGCGGCCGCGTCGCCGCCGGGCAGGATGAGGATCAGCTCATCGAGTTCCGGGGGTGTCGCGATATCGCCCCAATCCCCGCGACCGGGACCACGATCGGCGGTCGAGGCGCCCTCGGCGCGATAGATGGACTTCGGGTCGTACGAGCCTTCGATGACGCCACGAGCGACCAGCTGGGCGGCGAGGTCGTCGCCGCCGTCGAGGCCCTCGGCCGACGCGAGCGGCGTGAGCCAGATCGCCATCGAGTGGACGACGCGTCCGCCGAGACGTCGCTCGGCCGATGCGGCGACCCGCACCACACCCTCGCGATCGAGGGTCGCGGGATCGCCGATACCGACGACCAGGAGCCGACCGGCCGGCAGGTCGCCGGCGTTCGCCAGGGACGTCGCGAATCTCTTCCCCGTGAGTTCGCGAAAGGCGACCAGTGCCGCCAGTTCGCCCCCGGTGCGCCGGTCCAGCTCGGCCAGGGCGCCGTCGAATTCAGGTGGCGCGGCGACCGGGATGACGAGGACATCCGTGGGCACATCCCACGGCTGGTCGGTGACCACACGAAGCTTCACGGGCGTCGGATCCTCCGGAGCGCTGCAGCCGGCCCTCGATGTAAACGGTCGCGCGGGCGGCGGATGGACGAAGGGCGTCAGTGTACCCGGCCGATCAGGCGCTCACGGTGCCCCGGTCACGGTGCCCCGGCATCCAGCGCATCGTTCAACCGGGCCTTTGCCTCCTCGATGGCGATGACCGCGCCATTCATCCCGCCCCGACCGATCTCCGCGATGATGACGATGAGCGCCCGCGAGTCCGGCGGCAGGCGTCGGCGCGCTTCCTGCTCGGCGGCGCGTTCATCGCGGACGTCGTCGGTGATCCGGCCACCAGCCCGGGCGAGCGCCACGTACAGGGCTCGCAGCGCCCTGTCGTAGTCGGCATTCCGGTCCAGCCATTGATCCAGGACGGACACGTCCACGGTGTTGGCGAGGACGTCGCGCATCTGACGCTCCGCCGTGAGCTCATCCGCGGCCTGGGTCAGGAAGACCAGGGCCGCCTTGTAGAGACCTTCACGGCCGCGGGCCGCCGCCTCCCCCACCAGGCGGTCGTGCTCGGCGAGGCTGGCCGAGAGCCGCGTCGCGCTGAGCGCTCCGGCGGTGAGCCGCGACCAGGACGTGCCGAGCTGGCGGGTCGCCTCGAGCCCGCCGCGGAGCCGCGCATGGCGGGCCCGGACCTCGGGCGACACGTGCAGGTCCGCCGCCGGTGTCTCGACGTACGGGGCAGCAGTCAGGGCGGCAGCGCTGTCGGCGGCCTTGAGTTCGATCTCCAGCAACAGGGCGTCACCGGTCTGGATCGCCGTCTCGGCGACCTCGGTCTGACCGCCGACCAGCGCCGAGAGCGCCCCGCGGCCCTGTGTGCCGAGCGTGTCCACCTTGTCCGCCAGTGCAACGAGGTCATCCTCGACGGCATCGAGCTGGCGGGTGACGCGCGCGTCCGCGACGCCGGTGAGCTCCGGCCTCGCGGCCGGGAGCACGCCACCGGGACTCGCCGTGACCAGACCGGCCCCCCCCAGGGCGATGGCGAGGACGACGAACAGCCAGATCAGCGCGGCGCCGAAGCGGCTGAGTCCGTCAACCACGGTCGACGACGAGCCTCATGCCAGCACGCGTGCGGTCTGGTCCCGCTTCTTCTGTTTGAGGTAGCCCAGCGCACCCTCCATCGGCCGCGGCCGGAACCCGAATCGCGGCTCGATAACGTCGGTCGGCCCGATGTTGTCGAGCTTCAGCTGGCGGAGCTGGTCCGTCGCGACCGGAAACGGCAGTCCGATCGTCTCGGACGCGGCGGCGACCAGGCGGATGAGCGGGACCGGCATCGGCAGGATCGCTCGCCTCTTGCCCAGGGCGGTCAGGACCTCGGCCGTGATCTCCCGATACGTCCAGTAGCGCGGCCCACCGAGTTCGAGCGCCGCGCCGATCGTGCCGTCATCGGCGAAGGACTTCGCGATCATGGAGGCCACGTCGGCGACGCTGATCGGCTGGAACCGGCTGTTGCCGCTGCCGGGGACGGGAACGATGCCCGGCGACATCCGGACGAGATCCGCGATGATGTTGAAGAACCCGTCGCCCGGCCCGAACTGCAGGGACGGCTTGAGCGTGGTCCAGTCCAGGCCCGATGCCGCCACCAGCGCCTCCGCCCGGGCCTTCGAGCTTGCGTAGTGCAGGTTCGGGTCGTCCGCGACGCCCATGGCGCCCATGTGGACGAGCCGCCTGACGCCCGCGTCCCGCATCGCGACGATGACGGCCCGGGTCCCCTCGGTGTTCACGAGGCGCAGTTCCTCGCCACCCTTGCGATCCCGCGGGATGGCGACCAGGTGGAGGACGCCGTCGATGCCGGTCAGGGCCTCGGGAAGCGAGCTCGGACGGGTGACGTCGCCGGTCCGCAGCTCGACATTCGCACGGTCCGCCTCTAGCAGCCGATCCAGGACGACCTGGCCGGACTGCGGCGACCGGACGAGCGCCGCGACCCGATGGCCCGAGGCGAGCAGGGACGGCACGGCGTAGCTGCCGACGAAGCCGCTGGCCCCAGTGACCAGGATGGTGGACATGGCGTCGATCCCTTCGGAGCTGTGCGTCGAACGGTCGGAACGGATGGGTCCGCGCACACGACCACTCCTCGGAATCGTAGCATCCGGACATGCAGACCCCCCTGCGCGAGCTGATCGCGTCCATGCCCAAGGCCGAACTCCACCTCCACCTCGACGGCTCACTGCGCGTCTCTACGGCGCTGGAGCTGGCCGCCTCGCGCGACATCGACGCGCCCCGCGACGAGGCCGGGATGCGAAACGCGCTGATCGCCCCGATGCCGTGCACGAGCCAGGCCGAACTCCTGCGGGCGTTCGACCTGCCGATCGCCCTGATGCAGGACGCCGAGGCGCTCGAACGGATCACGGCCGAACTCGTCGAGACGAAGGCGGCCGAGGGTGTCCGCTTTGTCGAGATCCGCTGGGGCCCCCTCCTGCACGTCGCCGGCGGGCTTTCGCTCGCCGACGGGATCGCTGCCGTGTGTGCCGGGGCCCGGGACGCGGCGACCCGGACCGGGACCGTCGTGCGCCTGATCAGCGCCGCCCTGCGCTCGCACGACCCGGTCGCCAACGAGACCCTCGCAGCGACGGCCGCCCGGTTCCAGGACCAGGGCCTGACGGGCTGGGACCTGGCCGGCGACGAGGAGGCCTATCCGGATCCGTTGCTGCACGAACGCGCCTTCGAGGTCGCCCGCGATGCCGGCCTGCGGATCACCCTGCATGCCGGGGAGTGGGGCGGAGCCGCGCAGGTCCGCCGGGCCCTGTCGATGGGACCGGAGCGGATCGCCCACGGCCCGCGCGCCATCGACGACCCGGACCTGTGCGCCGAGCTGATCGACCGCGATGTCACCCTGGACCTGTGTCCGTCCTCGAACTGGCAGGCCGGGAGTGTGCCGTCGGTGGCCGCCCACCCGCTGGCCCGACTCCACCGGATGGGCGTGCCGGTCACGCTCTCTACGGACGACACGACCGTCTCCGACATCAGCCTGTCACAGGAGTACGAGAACGCGGTGACCCAGATCGGCCTCACGGTCGAGGAGCTGTGGGCGATCAACGAGCATGCGCTCGACGTCGCCTTCGCGGACGAGGATGCCCTCGTGCCAGTCCGTGCTGCCTTCGCCGAGTGGGCGGCTGGGCACGCCCCGGGCGCAGGTCACTGACCCTGACCCCACGCGCGGTCAGTCTGCGGCGAGACGATCCAGGGCCGCGGCGAGCTCGGCCGCATCGGCGGCGACGGCGGTTGGCCGGCTGCCATCGGGCAAGGCACCCACCTGCTCGCGGGTCGTGACACCGGTCAGCATCAGGACGCTTCGTGCCCCGACCGCGATGGCGGCGGCCACGTCCGTGTCGATCCCGTCACCGATCATCACGGCGTCCTGAGCGTTGCGACCGACGGCCTCGGCGGCGATCTCGAGCAACAACGGCGCGGGCTTGCCGTTGGACAGCGGCGTGACGCCGGTGGTGGCCTCGAGGGCGGCCACCACGGCACCGGCTCCGGGCCGGAGCCCCCGCTCCGTCGGGTAGACCGGGTCGCGGGTGGTCGCGATGAAGCGAGCGCCGGCGCGTATGCAGTCGGCCGCCGCGGTCAGGCGGAGATATGTCAGATTGGGGTCCAGGCCGACGATGACGGCGTCCGGCGATCCCGCGGCGGTCCAGCCATCGATCGTCTCCTGGGTCATCCGGGTCGCCACGACCGCCGACGTGACGACGTCCAGGTCCACGTCGCGCAGCTCGCGCTCCAGGCCACCGGCCCCGACCGCCAGGACGCGTCGGATCCCTGGCTCGTGGTCGCGCAGGTGGAGCGCGGTCGCCCGCGCCGAGGAGATCACGCGGTCCGGCGTGATCGGGGCACCCATCGCGGCCAGCCGCGTGACGTAGTCCGCCCGGTAGTGCATCGAGTTGTTCGTGACATAGACGACGTCGTCGCCCGCGGCGGCCCGGGCAGCGAGGACCCCGGCGACCCCCGGGACAGGATCCACGCCGCGATAGACGACCCCGTCAAGGTCCACCAGCAGGAGGAGGGACATGGCCCGATCGTAGCGGCGGGGCGCCGGCCGCGTACGATAGCCTGAGGCATGACCAACCAGCCGAAGGACCCCCTGGCAGCCACGGACCGTCTGCTGATCGACGGGTCCAACCTGCTCCACGCCCTCACCCGCGGCAAGGGCGGTGGCGCGGCACCGCCGGCCACGGTCATCGGCCGGTTGCGAGGGGTCGTGCCCGCGTCGGTCGCGATCGACCTCGTCTTCGACGGCCCATCGGAACGCGGCCTGCGTGGGGAGCGGATCGCGTCGGGGCTGACCGTGCGCTACAGCGGGCCGCGGACCGGCGACTCGGTCATCCTGTCGCTCGTCGACGAGGTCCACCTGATGGGTGGCGCAGACGCGACCGCCGGCGTCCTCGTCATCACCGACGATCGGGATCTTCGATATCACCTGCGCAGCCGGGGGGCGCGCACGGCAGGCTGCTCCTGGCTCATCGGACGGCTGGATCGGCCGTCGCGGAAGGCGTCGGCATCCATCGGCAACACGCGGCCGCCGCACCAGGGCACGGCTGCCTCACGCGCGCCGGATTCGGAAGATGACGAGCGGACCCGGTGGCAGCCGGGTCGCGGGGCGACCACCAAACGCGGCAACCCGCGCCGCGCCCCGAAGGGCTCTGCCGGCGCGACCGACCGCTCGACGGGTTGAGCGCCGGCGCCGCGGCAGCCTGCTAGGATTTCGCCCGTGACCATCGTCGATCAGCTCAACGAATTCTGGAACTCGGCCCTCCAGACAGCGACCATGTTCGTCATCCCGGACTGGGGCGCGCTGATCGCCTTGTTGCCGGTCTTCATCTTCATCGGCGTGATCGGTCCATTCCTGACGTTCACCGTCCTTGGATCGCTGTACTACCAGGTCCGCAAGCCGCGGGTGAAGCTCACCTTCGAGGAGGGTCCGCGTCTGGCGTCGCTGGACGACAGCGGCGCTCCGGTCTTCCCGCCCGGCCTGCCATTCTGTCGCCGCGACGCGATGGTCTACTCATCGGGGACGCTGCGCTGCGAGACCTGCCAGGACGCACTGGCGGTGACGTGCCCGATGTGCGGACTCGGTCGGATGGCTGCCGCCAACACCTGCGGCAACTGCGGCCTGGTGCTCCACGTCAAGACCCGAGCCATCGCCGTCCGGGCGACACCTGGCCCGAAGCCCGGCGGGGCGGCCGCGGCCTGACGGGTCGACCGGCGAAACCCGTGACCCGATCCATGCGTCTGCGAGCTACCGATGGCTGAACTGTCCTCCAACCTGTTCTCGCTGGGGGTCATGCTCGCCGCGTTCGGGTTCGCCGCCCACGTCGGGCACGCCGTGATGCTGGCGAACGGGCGGCGATCCCTGGCCCTCGCGCCGGCGCCGCGACCCGCCTACGCCGGCGCGGTCAGCGGCTCGTTCGTCACC
>JBKJXL010000387.1:0-6639 GCA_046716225.1 Candidatus Limnocylindrales bacterium
ATCCACGCTCGTGCACCGCCCGACGGCAGACGTACCGGCACCTGTGGGCCACATCTTTCGCCGAGTACGAATGGGGGTGATATCTGGCAGGAATCGAGCCGCCCCGAGGCGTCACCACCCCGGCGGACTCTCGCGTGGCGGAACGGGCTAGCCGGGCTGGACTACGATGTCGGGACTCAAACCCGGATTCGAGACGTCCCAGGAGGACCCTCCATTGACCGATACGCTCGAAGCCGACAGGACCTCCGAGACCCCGCACGGCGGTGTCAAGCAGTCCGGTTGGGGCAAGGACGGGTCGAAGTACGCGCTCGAGGACTACACGTTCGTCAAGCACATGATGATCAACACCGGCAGCTGAGCGCGCACGGGGAGGTCGCGGCCGAACTCGCTCGGCTCGACCGCGACCGGCTCGCCGCCGAGCGTTGGTTCGGGGGTCACGGCCGGACGATCACTGGGATCGAGTTGCAGGACGCGTTCGTCCTGGAGGAACACGCGCCGCACGTGCTCGCCGTGGCGGGGGTCCGGCTGGACGACGGGACGACGCTCCGGTACACCTTCGCGCTGACCGGCCGGCCGCTCCGGGCGGCCGAGGCAGGAGACAGGGCGTGGGGGGCGCTCGCCGCCGCGATGGCCGACGGTCGGACGATCCCGGGCCTCGCGCCGGACGACGACCCGGTCGCGGCGCCGACGGCGGCCCTCGTCTGTCGGCCGGCCGGTGCCATGGTCGCCGGTGCCTGGGCGCTGGGGGAGCGTGCGCTGGGTGCGGACCAGTCGAATAGCTCGGTCGTGCTCGGCGAAACGATCCTGCTCAAGGCGTTCCGGCGGCTCCAGCCCGGACTGAACCCCGAACTGGAGCTTGGGGCATACCTGAGCGAGGAGGCCGGATTCGCGGCGGTCCCGCCGTTGGCGGGCTTTGCGGAGCTCGTGTCGTCGCGGCACGGGACGGAGACGGTCGCGGTCGCACAGGCGTTCATCGCCAACGGGACCGACGCGTACGAGTCCATCGCGGAGACCCTGACGGCGTGGATCCTTGCCCCCGGCGAGGTCAGCGTGGAGTTCGCCACGGAGGTCGCGGCGGATCTCGGGACGCTGACCGCGGGCCTGCACGGCGCCCTGGCCGGCGCCCGTGGCGTGCCGGACCTGGAGCCACGAGACGCTTCGCGGGCGGAGTTGAAGGCGTGGTCGCGAGCTGCACGAACGGGCCTGGCTGGCGCGACGGACGTCGTCACCGGGGAGACGGCCCAGGTCCTTCGCGACCTGTCGCCGAGGATCGCCGAGGCGTTCGAAGCCTTCGAAGCGTCCACCACCCTGCCGCTGCTGACCCGGATCCACGCCGATTACCACCTCGGCCAGGTGCTGATCTCGGACGACGGGTATCGGATCGTCGACTTCGAGGGCGACCCGCTGCGGACGATCGACGCACGACGAGCCCTCGACTCGCCGCTGCGGGACGTCGCCTCCATGCTGCGCTCGCTCGACCACGTCGGGCGCTCGGCGAGCCGGCGCGCGGTGGATCGGAATCGCGGTCCGGTCGACGCGCCCGGGCTGGATCTGGGGGCGTGGATGCGGCGGTCGCGTGAGCGCTTCCTAGAGGCCTACCGAGCCGGGCTGCGCGAGTCGGGCGCGCAGATCGCCGTGGACCCGACCCTGCTGCGAGCCTTCGAGATCGACAAGGAGTGTCGCGAGTTCATCTACGCCGCGACATACCTGCCGAGCTGGCTGTGGGCCCCGACCGAAGGGATGCGTGGTCTGTTCGAGACGGGAGAGCATGATGGCGACTGATCGGGTCGACGCCTTCGAGGCCGATATCGAGGCATCGCCCGCCGCGCTCACGCGGCTGCTGCATGCCTGGCGACCGGTCGCGCTCGGCGGACGGTCGCGGTTCGCATTCACCGGGCTTGGGAGCTCTCGCTATGCGGCGTTGATCGCCGCGTCGAGCTTGCGGGCCCGAGGGTCGTCGGCGTGGGCTGAGTACACGACGACCAGGACGCCGACGGCCCCGGCCGACGATCTCGTGCTCGTCGCGATCTCGGCGTCGGGGCGGACGCCCGAGGTGATCGCCGCCGCGGCCGCACATCGCGGGACGAGCCTGGTGGTGGCGGTGACGAACGTGCTGGCTTCCCCCCTGGCCGG
Source organism: Candidatus Limnocylindrales bacterium (assembly GCA_046716225.1). Lineage (GTDB taxonomy): Bacteria > Chloroflexota > Limnocylindria > Limnocylindrales > CSP1-4 > SPCO01. The sequence continues at coordinate 2,134 of JBKJXL010000387.1, forward strand.
GGTCGCCGACGTCACCGTGTCGCTCGAGGCCGGAGTCGAGATCTCGGGGATCGCCTGTCGGACGTTCCGGGCGACGATCGCGTCGCTCGCCCTGCTGACCGGACTGGCGGCGACGTCCGACCTGTGGCCGGCGGTGGACGATTTCACCGGACGGCTCGCCGAGACGGCGTCGTGGCGGGACCGGTTCGTCGAGGCGCTCGACGGGGCGGCCTCCATCGACGTCCTCGCGGATGGCTCGCTGCTTGGCCTCGCCGAGCAGGCGGCCCTCATGCTGCGCGAAGGGCCGCGACTGCCGGCCACGGCGTACGACACGGGGGACTGGCTGCACACCGGTGTGTACCTGGCGCTGCCGGGTCACCGCGTGCTGCTCTTCCCGGGGGCTGCCGCGGATCGGGACGTCATCGAGACCGTCGAGCGGCGCGGTGGTCAGGTCCTGATCGTGGGCGCCGGGCCAGGCGGGACGGACGCTCCAGCGATCATCCGCCGCGCGATCGCGGATTCTGTCGTGACGGAGCGTGTCGCCGCAGCGCTGTGGGCTCGCGCGAACGCGCAAGACAAGGTTCCTTGACCAGGTAGGACAGGGGAGGTTGACTGAATCGCGATGGTGCCACTACCATCCGCGTCGTCACACCCACCTGGAGGTTCCTCGCTTGCGTCTCGTGTCCCGCCGCCCGACCGTCCTGATCCTCGTCGGCATGCTCGTCGCGGCGTGTGGTTCGAGCACCGCATCGTCTTCACCCAGCGGAGCCCCGGCGACCGCCGCGCCGTCGGCCGAAGGCGGAGCCACGGCTGCCCCATCCGAGGCCCTGTCCGGCACGCTGACCATCTACTCCGGACGCAGTGAGTCGCTCGTCGGCCCGCTCATCGGGCGGTTCGAGGCGGCGACCGGCCTGGACGTCCAGGTGGACTACGCGGGCACGACGGATCTCGCTGCCACGATCCTCGAAGAGGGCGACGCGTCGCCGGCGGATGTCTTCTTCGCCCAGGATGCCGGTGCGCTCGGGGCCGTCGGGGCCGAAGGCCGCCTGGCGGCGCTGCCGGCCGATACGCTCGCAAAGGTCGACTCGCGCTTCGCGGCGCGGGACGGGACATGGGTCGGCGTGTCGGGTCGAGCCCGGGTCGTCATCTACGACACGCGAACGTTGACGGAGGCGGACCTGCCCACGTCGATCGATGCCTTCACGGACCCGGCCTGGAAGGGTCGCATCGGCTGGGCGCCGACCAACGCCTCGTTCCAGTCCTTCGTCACGGCCTACCGCCTGCTCAAGGGCGATGCGGCGGCCAAGGCGTGGCTTGCCGGGGTCGCGGTTAACGAGCCGAAGGTCTACGACGGCAACGACGCGGTCCTCGCTGCCGTGGCGGCCGGCGAGGTCGAGGTCGGCTTCGTGAACCACTACTACCTGATGCAGCAGCTCGCCGAACAGGGCGAGAGCTTCCCGGTCCGCAACCACTTCCTCGCCGGGGCCGATCCTGGCTCGCTCGTCAACGTCGCGGGTGCAGGCATCCTGTCCACGTCGAAGAATCCGGCCGCCGCGCAGGCGTTCGTGGACTTCCTCCTGAGCGAGGAGAGCCAGACCTACTTCGCGACCGAGACGCATGAGTACCCGCTGATCGCGGGTGTCGCGGCGAACCCCGCCCTCCCGACCCTCGCCGAGATCGAGAGTCCGGACATCGACCTGTCCGACCTGGCCGATCTCGCCGGGACCCTCAAGCTCCTCCAGGAGGCAGGCATCCTCTAACCTCGCTCCAGGTGATCCACCGAACGTGACCGTCCTCAGCCGACCGCGGACCCCACTCCGCCCGTTCACCCGGGCGGAGCGGTCGCGTCTCGCGGACACCACGCGACGCGCCCCGCGGGTCCTGATGCTGGGCGGGCTGGCGATCGCGTTCCTCGCCTTCCTTCCGCTCGTGTACCTGGTCATCCGAGCGCTGGGGGCGGGCGATACGGCCTTCGACTTCCTGGTGCGGCCGCGGACGATCGCCGTCGTCGGCGGAACCCTGGCGCTGGCTGCCCTGGTGGGCATCGGCACGATCGCCATCGGCGTCCCGGTTGCGTGGCTGACCACCCGTACGGACCTGCCGGCCCGCCGCGTGTGGGCCGTGCTGACGGCGATCCCGCTGGCGTTGCCGTCCTATGTGGTCGGGTTCGCGTTCATCGCGTTCTTCGGGCCCCGCGGCGCGCTGCAGGGCCTCCTCGCGCCCCTCGGCGTGGAGCGTCTGCCCAGCATCGGCGGGCTGTTCGGCGCCGTCCTGGTCCTCACCCTCGTGTCGTTCCCGTATGTCTCGCTCGCCACACGGGCGGCGCTGCTGCGGGTCGACCCGGCGATGGAGGAGTCGGGGCGGTTGCTTGGCGATCGGCGGGTGACGGTGTTCCGCCGCATCACGTTGCCGGTCGTCGTGCCGGCGATCGCGGCCGGGACCCTGCTGGCGGTCCTGTACGCCCTGTCCGACTTCGGTGCCGTCTCACTGCTCCAGTTCGACAGCCTGTCACGGGCGATCTACCTCCAGTACGGGGCCTCGTTCGATCGGTCGCTCGCCGCGGTCCTCGCGCTGGTCCTCGTCGCGCTGACGTTCGCCATCACCTGGGGCGAAGTCCGTCTGCGATCTCGGGCGGGCACGTACGCCAGTCCGGCGTGGCGTCGACCGCCATCGGTCGTGCGCCTCGGCCGATGGCGTTGGCCGTCGATCGCGTTCCTGACGCTCGTGGTGGGCCTGGCGCTGGGGATCCCGGTCGGGACCATCGCCTGGTGGCTCGTCCGCGGCCTGGGGCAGGACGCGTCGCTCGAGCCGGTCGGTCGGGCCGTCTTCGACACATTCGTTGTCGGTGCGATCGCGGCGGTGCTCGCAGTGGGCCTGGCGATCCCGGTGGCGCTCCTCGCCGCCCGCTACCGCTCACGAGGCTCCACGTTCATCGAGTCGAGCACGTTCGCCGGCTACGCCCTGCCCGGCATCGTAGTGGCCCTGTCGATGGTCTTCTTCGCCACGCGCGCGGTGCCGGTGCTGTACCAGACGCTGGCTCTGCTGGTGATGGTCTACGCGGTCCGGTTCACGCCCCAGGCGATCGGCGGGCTGCGCAGTTCGCTCGGCACGGCGGGGCCGAGGATGGAGGAAGCGGGTCGGACCCTGGGCGACGGACCGCTCCGGGCGTTCGCGATGCTGACCGTGCCGTATCTGCGACCGGCGTTCGTGGCTGGGGCGGCGCTCGTGTTCCTGACCGTGGTCAAGGAGCTGCCGCTCGCGCTGCTACTCGCGCCGATCGGGTTCGAGACCCTCGCGACCGAGATCTGGGATGCGGCGTCATCTGGCTTCTACGCCCGAGCCGCTGTCCCGGCATCGTTGCTCCTCGTCCTGTCGATCGCCACCGTCGCGGTCCTGCTTCGCTCCGAGGAGGGTTCACGTGACTGACGCGCCGGCCGTCCGCATCCGTGGCCTGCGTCGCTCGTTCGGCGACGTCGTCGCCGTCGACGACGTCGACCTGGATGTCATGCCGGGCGAGATGCTGACCGTGCTGGGCCCGTCGGGCTGCGGCAAGACCACGGTCCTGCGCCTGGTCGCCGGGCTCGACACCCCCGACTCAGGGACCATCGAGATCGGCGGCCGACGGGTGGCCGGCGCAGGCGCCTCGATCCCGCCGGAGCGTCGTCGCGTCGGGATGGTCTTCCAGGATGTCGCGCTCTTCCCGCACCTGTCCGTCCGCGACAACATCGGATACGGCCTGCGACGAGATCCCGATCGCGCCGTCCGCATCAGCGAACTGCTGGAACTCATCGACCTGCCCGATGCCGGCGGCCGGATGCCGCATCACCTGTCGGGCGGCATGCAGCAGCGGGTCGCCGTCGCCCGGGCCCTCGCCCCGCGCCCCGATGTCGTGCTGCTGGACGAGCCGTTCTCGTCGCTGGACGCGGCCCTTCGGACCCAGTTGCGTGGCGACGTCCGCGAGATCCTGCGCGCTGCGGGGACGGCTGCCGTCTTCGTGACCCACGACCAGGACGAGGCGCTCACGTTGGGCGACCGGATGGCCGTCATGGTCCGCGGCCATGTCGAGCAGGTCGGACCGCCCGAGGTCGTCTACGGCGAGCCGGCCACGCCGTTCGTGGCGACGTTCGTGGGCACGGCCAACCTCGTCCATGGGACGTTTCGCGACGGACTCGCGATCACCCGCCTCGGTGCGGTGCGGCTCGTGGGCCGACGGGGAGCGGACGCCACGACAGGTGGCCTCGTCGTCATCCGTCCGGAGCACGTGGATGTCGCGGAGGCCCCGGACGGACCAGCCGACGCGGGCGCCTGGCGCGTGCAGCGCCGCCGATTCAGCGGCACCGAGATCCTGTACGACGTGGTCGCCAGCGACGGTGAACGCCTGTGGGTGGAGGCCGGACCCGCCGTCCGTCGACTGCGGGTGGGGGATGCGGTGATGCTGCGGCTGCGCGACATCGAGACGGTCGCGTTCGGGAGCGGGCACGGGCCGGCGCCGGAGGCCCAGGCGGGCGTTGCCGCAGATCCCGTGAC
>JBKJXL010000388.1:0-4162 GCA_046716225.1 Candidatus Limnocylindrales bacterium
GATCACGACCTCGTGTTCCGCTCCGACCTGTTCACGGTGGACGTCGTTTCGCGCGAGATCACGCCGATCACCGCCGGCCCGAAGTCGTTCTTTGGGGAGCCCCAGTGGCTGCCGGACGGGCGTTCGATCGCGGCGCTCGGTCATCGCCTGCCGGCCGGCGCCGGTTCGCGCAACGACATCTGGATCTTCGCGGCGGACGGCTCGGGCGCGCGCGCCGATGGCGGCCGGAACCTGTCGACCGAGCACGACCTGATGCCCGGTTCCAGCATGAATAGCGACGTGACGATCGGCGATGCGCTGCGCCTCGTCCCGAACGCCGATGGCTCCTGGCTGACGTTCACCGCCCCGATCCAGGGCGCGTACGAGCTGTTCCGGATCGCCGTTTCGGACGGGCGCCTCGAGCGGATCACGGACGATTCGCACTACATCTCCGGGTGGGACGGCATCCCGGGCGAGGGCATCGATGGGCGACTACGAGTCGCTTACCTCCGCTCGACGCCGACCGAGCCGCCGGACCTGTTCTGGCTGGACGGGCGCTCACACCCGAAGCGCTTGACCGAATTCAACCGGGAGGTACTGGCGGACATCGAGCTGTGCCCGGCGCAGGAACGCCACGTGACGGTGGATGGCCGAGACATCCAGGGCTGGTTCATCCCCGGGGGTGACGGGAAGCGGGCACGCCCGCTCGTCCTCCAGATCCACGGCGGCCCGCACACCCTGTACGGCTGGTCGCTCATGTGGGAATTCCAGGTGCTCGCGGGTTCCGGGATCGGCGTCTTCTACAGCAACCCGCGCGGCTCCGAAGGCTATGGCGAGGCCTTCAACTATGCCAACTTCCGCGACTGGGGCCCCGGTCCCACTCGCGATGTGCTCGCGGGCGTCGAGTCGCTCGTCGCGGACGGCCTGGCGGATTCGGATCGCCTCGGCGTGACGGGCGGGTCGTACGGCGGCTACCTGACCAACTGGATCGTCGCCCACGACCACCGGTTCCGCGCGGCGATGACCTGCCGCTGCGTCGCCGACATGGGGATGTTGTTCATGACCGGCGACATCAGTGGCGGGGAGTGGGCCAAGCTCGAATTCGATGTCTACCCGTGGGACGATCCCGCCTACTTCCGGGAGGTCTCCCCAGTGACCTACGCCGACCGGATCAAAACCCCGCTGCTCATCCAGCACTCCGAGCGCGACATCCGCACGACGATCGGCCAGGCCGAGTCGCAGTTCACGGTCATGCGGTCCTTGAAGAAGCCAGTCCGTCTCCTTCGCGTCCCCGAGGAGACCCACGAGCTGACCCGCTCCGGCACGCCATTCCGCCGCGTCCAGAACCTCGAGATCGTGCTTGGCTGGTTCCGCCACTTCCTGGTCGACGGCAAGCGCGGCCTGCCGCCCCTCCCCAAGGTCCGCGCCGGCCGCTGATCCCGGGTCCGGCGCCGCGCGGGAGACACGTTTCCGGATGATGCCTATCGGCGGCATCACGCGCGTTTGCGACGGCGCGGGGAATCGCACGATCTGACGCGCACGGTCCGTCACCGCAACAAGAACACACGACTAGGTGTCATTCGAGAGTGGACATGTCCCCTAGGACGCTCGCCCGAGTCTTGCTCACCGTGGCCGGCGGCGTGATGGTCATCCTCGGTCTGCTTACGTTCTCGTATGGGGTGGTCTGGTTTGACAACGGCATGTTGCCCTTTTCGACGGTCCCAGCTGCGTTGCGCTTGGGTTAGTGGCTGTAGTGAGTGGGACTGTCGTCCTAGTGTTTGCACGACGAAGGGTTCGAGCCCGCCAGCAATAGGGCCTGCGGCGGCCCCGGGACCATGGGACATTCCCGCGCACTATCCGACCACAAGCCGATGTACCGCGACTCGAATGCCGAGGGCGGGATGGACGTCGACGCGGTCGCAGGTCGCGGAACGAGGCCAGCGCGGCGGACCGATGGCCGGTGGGTCAGGCCCCGTCCTCGGCGGAGAGGTCCTTGTCCTCCATCTCCCACGCATGGTCGAGTGTGTGGAAGGCCGAGTGTCGGATGAGGAATGACAGCGACCACGACCGCATGCGCTTCTCGACCTCGCCGGCGTTGTACGCGCGCATCGCCTCGACGTAGTCCTTCCGATGCCGCCGCAGGCCGTCCGGGGTGAGCGCCGCTTCCTCCGGGATCCGCAGCCCGACCTGCTTCGCGAATTCCTCGCTCTCGTTTCGGATGACGTGGCGGATGATCCGGTTGCGGTCGCGTCCTCCCCCGCGCGGGCCCTTGCGCATCTCCGGTGAGACCCGTGCCGCGATGCCGTCGAAGAACGTCCACGATGCCCGCAGCAGCGTGATCTTGCGGTCGAATTCGGCCTCGCCCATCGGATCCTGCTCAGTCGACGATGGCGCGAAGGAGATGCCCCAGAAATCGGTCGAACCGGGGCCGACCCTGTCCTCCACGATCTCGAGGGGCCCGGCGGCATCGAACTCGCGTGCCATCCCGGCAAGGTCCGCGACCGTCCGATACCGCTCCCGATACGACGCGAGCGTCTCCAGGGCGACCTCGGCGCTCTTCGCACCCCGACTCCACCCCGGCCAGTCGAGGGCGAAGGCCACGGACCGCTTTTCCTTGGGCCCGCGTTCGATGACCGTGCGGACAGGCATGTCTGAGTATCGCACCACGACCGACACGTCCGGAAGTCGACCGAACTCACGGCGTGACATCCACCCGGAGAAAGCCGCTCGCCCAGAGTGGGGACGAGGGTCGGTTCGTGACCCTCCACACGCGCTCAGGTGCGCGTCGACAGGACAGCCGCGCGGACGCCAAGGATCGTCGCACGTCGTAGCCGGGCTGGATCATGCGAGGTTGAACCATGTTGAGCAGAGGTCGTAGAGCCGGCGCAGGGCTTGACATCATGATGCGTGTCTTGGATGCTTTGATGCGTGAGGACGACCATCAAGCTGGACGACGACCTGTTGATCGAAGCGAAGTCCATGGCGGCCCGCACCGGACAGACGCTTGCCAGTGTCATCGAAGACGCCGTACGCGAATCGTTCGCGCGCCGTGGGCGATCGCATGTGCGACAGGCATCGCCTGAGATCCCAGCCTTCGGCTACGGCGGGCTGCGGCCGGGCGTGGAGCTCGATGACATGGCCGCGTTGCTGGACGTCATGGACGGGACCGACCGCTGATCCTCATCGACGTCAATGTCCTCGTCTACGCCGCGCGGACGGACGCGCCTGACCACCAGCGATATCGCGACTGGCTCACCGCCACCATCGGGTCTGACGAACCATTCGGCCTCGCGTCGATCGTCCTGAGCGGGTTCGTCCGTGTCGTGACCCATCCGAGAGTCTTCGAAGTCCCCAGTCCCGTGGCGGTCGCGCTGTCGTTCGTCGACGCCCTTTGGGCTGCGCCAAACGCCCTCATGATCGACCCCGGATCGCGGCACTGGGGCCTCTTCGAAGGGCTGTGCCTTGATGCCGGCGCCAGGGGAAACCTCGTCGCCGACGCCTACCTGGCGGCCCTCGCCATCGAATCCGGTTGCGAGTGGATCACCACAGACCGCGACTTCGCCCGGTTCAAGGGTCTGCGTTGGCGCCATCCGCTGGACCCTGCTTGATCGATCCATGATCGCGCCCGCTTGCTCGGAAACGGGGTGTATCCTCTCGCTCCCATGACCGCCACGAGACGCCCTGACAGCCCCGCCCGCGAGCGCGCGAACGAGCTCATCCGTGCGTGGGATCGGCGCCCTGGGCCGCTCGGGAACCTGCTCGGTCGGGTCACTTCGGTTGACCAGGTCGGGGTGGAGGAGCGGGTCGACTCCTTGAAGCGGCGCTCGATCAAGAAGGCGTCGAAGATGTGGGCGCTGGACCTGGCGATCCGGATGATGGATCTGACCACGCTCGAGGGGAAGGACACGCCGGGCAAGGTCCGCGCCCTTTGCGTGAAGGCGATGCGGCCCCAGCCGGGCGACCCGACGATCCCGTCCGTGGCCGCCATCTGCGTCTATCCGGCGATGGTCGCCGACGCGAAGGACGCCCTGCGGGGCTCGACGGTCAAGGTCGCCAGCGTCGCGACGGGCTTCCCGTCCGGGCAGACCTTCCGCGACATCAAGCTCGCCGAGACGCGCGCGGCTGTCGAAGCCGGCGCCGACGAGATCGACATGGTCATCGACCGCGGCGCGTTCCTCTCGGG
>JBKJXL010000389.1:0-2642 GCA_046716225.1 Candidatus Limnocylindrales bacterium
GGGCACGATGAGCACCGGGAGCGCGAACTTCGCGGCAACGATCAGAGCGATCACGGCGGCCACACTCCCACGGGCGGTCCGGTCAGTCGGTCATATCATCCCGCGCGTCGACGGTCGGCGTGTGATCAACGTCGCGCCAGATCGCCGCTCCTCCAGGGGACATGTAAGGAATACTTGACATTGTGTCAAGTCTGCTATACGTTGCGGCACGCCAGAGACGTAGTGTGTGGGAGCGGGCATGTCATTCGAAGAGAAGGGGACGTGGCTTTATCTCGTGATCATCGTCGTCCTGCCGATCGCCTATTTCGCGACGATCGTGGGGCAGGTCATGAGCGTGCCCGTGGCGGAGATCGACTACCAGGGGCCGTTGCTCGCGGCCATCGTGGCGGCCATCGGCCTGGCCATCGTCGGGATGATCGTCATCGCGATCGCGTCGCCCGCGGAGGCTGACAAATCTGATCAGCGCGACAAGGACATCAACCGGCTGGGCGAGTACGTCGGCGGCATCGTCCTTGGCTTCGGGATGATCGTGCCGTTCGGACTCGCGATGGCCGAGGCGCCGTACTTCTGGATCGCCAACGTCATGTACGTGGTCTTCGTCATCGCGGGGATCTGCGGCGCGACCGCGAAGCTCGTCCTGTACCGCCGGGGTTTCTGACCGTGGTGAGGCCGACCCGGGTCACCAATCAGATCCGACGCTTCCGGTTCGAGAACGGCGAGATGACGCAGGCCGACCTGGCCGATCGGATCGGGGTCACGCGCCAGACCGTGATCGCCATCGAGCAGGGTCGCTACTCGCCATCGCTCGAGATGGCGTTCCAGATCGCGCGGGTCCTCCGCGTGCCTCTCGACGACATCTTCCAGTACGAAGGAGCGCAGGAATGAGCAGCACATCAGAGCCACGACTCCCGCCGCGGTGGTTCATCCGTGCGGCGTGGGCCGTCCACCGCGCCCTGTATTCGATCACGGGCGGCCGACTGGGCCTTCGGAAGCCGACCCCCACCAAGTGGGGGATGATGCGGCTTCGGACCGTGGGCAGGCGCAGCGGAACGCCGCGGGCGGCCATCCTGGGCTACTTCGAGGACGGCCCGTACCTGGTCACCATGGCGATGAACGGCTGGGGTGAACCCGAGCCCGCCTGGTGGCTCAACCTCCAGGCCCAGCCGGACACCACCGTGGAGCTGGTGGATGGCCCGCGCGCCGTCCACGGCCGTGCCGCGACGCCGGACGAGCGGGTGCACCTGTGGGCGAGATGGGCCGAGTATGACGAGGGACTCGATGCCTACGCAGCGCGGCGACCCAGCGAGACCGCGGTGGTGATCCTTGAGCCCTTGCCGCCGGCGCAAGTCGTGCGGGACGCCGCGTGAAGGCGATCACGCACCGGCGGTACGGGCCCCCGGATGTCCTCGCGCTCGAGGAGCTACACCGGCCGGAGCCGGGTCCTGGGGAGGTGCTCGTGCGCGTCCGTGCGGCGGCCCTCTTCGCGGGCGACTGGCACGTCATGCGCGGCTCTCCGTTCTTCGTCCGGTTCGCGACGGGTCTCCGCCGGCCCAGGAACATCATCCCGGGCATCGACCTTGCCGGTGTCGTGGAAGGCCTGGGACCGGGCGTGACGGCGCTCCAGGTGGGCGACGAGGTGTTCGGGTTCGCGGCCGGGTCGCTCGCGGAACTGGTGTGCGTGCCCGCGGACCAGCTGGTGGGCCGGCCGGCGCAGCTCACGTTCGAGCAGGCGGCGGCCGTGCCCGAGGCCGGCAAGACCGCGCTGCAGGGGTTGCGCGACAACGGACCGGTGCAGGCAGGGCAGCGGGTCCTCGTGATCGGAGCGTCCGGCGGCGTGGGGACGTTCGGAGTGCAGATCGCAAAGGCCCTGGGCGCCGAGGTGACCGGCGTCTGCGGCCCGACCAACCTCGAGCTCGTACGCTCCATCGGCGCCGACCACGTGGTGGACTACTCCAGGACGGACGTGACGACGGCCGACGAGCGCTACGACGTGATCTTCCAGGTGGCCGGTACCGCCTCACCGAGACGGCTCCGCCGACTCCTCACGCCGGGTGGCACGCTCGTGCTCAGCAGCGGTCAGGGCCGGATCGCGGGCCTCGACCGGATCGTTGCAGCGATGCTGATCAACCCCTTCGTCCGCGAGCGCCTGGCGGTGTTCGTGACCAAGGAGAACGGGGCGGACCTCGCGACCCTCGTGGACATGATCGCGGCCGGTCAGCTGCGCCCGGTCATCGACCGGACCTACCCGTTGGCGGAGGCGGCAGAGGCCCTGCGCTATCTCGAGGCCGGCCATGCGAGCGGCAAGGTCGTCATCACGGTCTGACGGCCCACGTTCCGCGTCTCGACGATCCGCGGCATCGCGGATACCTCGCTGCGAACATCCATCACACTTGGCGCGATGACGGACGGTGGACGATGCGGCTGCTGATCCTCGGCTCGACGGGCCGGATCGGGAGCCTCGCGCTCGATCTGGCGCTTGCCGCGGATCACGAGGTCACCGCGCTGGTGAGGGATCCCGGCAAGCTCGAGGCCAGGCCCCATCTGACGATCATGGGCGGGGGAATCGATGACGCCGCAGCGGTCGCCGCCGCCGTCGAAGGCGTGGACGCCGTGATCGCCGCGGTGGGACCCCGCTCCAACAC
>JBKJXL010000390.1:0-6792 GCA_046716225.1 Candidatus Limnocylindrales bacterium
TGATCATCAGCCAGCCGGCGGTCGCCTCGAGCCACGTGGGGACCGCCGCCGGCTCCGTCGCCTGCAGCGGCTCGGCGGCCGCGGGCGCGGCCTGGGCCGGTCTGGGTTGCTGGGCCGAGACGACCGCGCCGGTCGCGAGTGCGCTCGCCTGTGGCGCGTACGCCGGCATGGATCCGCCGGCGGTGGCCGTGGCCATCGGTCGCGGCGTGGCCGAGGTGATCCCGGCCCACGCTCGGGCAGGCAGCAGGTACGGGCCGGGCGCGGCCCCGGGCGGGACGTAGGCACCGGCTGGCGGTGTCGCGGCCTCGGCGGCCGGTGCTGGCTCGACCGCAGGGGAGACGACGGCGGCCTGGACTGGGGCGGCGGCCTTCGTGCGGCGCGTGGATCCCGCCACCGAGGCGAGCAGCATCCCGCACGACAGGCAGGACAGCCGGCCTCGCGGAACGGTGGCCTCGCACCCTGGACAGACGATGGTTCGAGTCGCCATGGACTTCCTCGCCTCCCGGATCCGCATGCTGCGCGGGTCGAAGGGTCACAGGCTGCCAGACGACTCCATGTCCGACCAGTCACCCGGATGGACCGGTCGGGATACGCCGAACGTCCTCTGTTCGGCATCCAGCGTCCACGCCGCCGCGCGCCAGGCGCAGACCATCGAGACGAGGACGAGGCCGCCCAGCCACAGGCCCACGAACACGCTGAGGGTCGCGACCCCTTCGATCGCGCCCGCGGACTCGGCGATGGCGATCCGGACGCGGTCCCAGGTGGACGACGTGGCCGCGGCAGTCGGCAGCAGGACCGCCAGGAGGGCCAGGGCAGGGACGATGAACAGCGTCAGGACCTGGAGCGGCCGCCGGACGCACTCCGCGAGCGCGGCGCGAAGGCTGCCGGCCACGGACGTGCCGACGAGCACGACACGTCGGGCAGCCAGGGCGCCGACGACCTGACCCACCACCCAGGTCGCGAGCGCGACGGCGATGACCTCAGGCACGGACCCGAGCACCCGAAGTGCGATCGGCGTGATGACGTCGATCGGTCGGCTCAACTCGCGGTAGGCCGCTTCGACGACCCGGGCGCCACCCCACACGAGCGCGACCGCGAACGGAAGATGGGCGACCAGTCTTGCCGTCAGGATCCGGCCGGACTCCCCGCGTCGGCGAGGCGCGATCGGCCGCGCCGGGTCCAGCTCGTCCCACGCCGGGGCGTCCCGGATCAGGGCGGCCTCGGTCGCCGCCGCGAACCAGGCGAGCAGGAGGACGAGCGACACGGTCAGTGCGCAGATCGCGCCGAACAGCACCGCGAGCTGGGCGGTCGCGCCGCCCAGGACGACCGACGAGAGCGTGGGGGCGATCCGGTCCGACAGGCCGACGGACGACGGAAGCGCGACGATCGGCAGCAGGAACACCACGATCCCGCCGCGGACGAGGAAGCCGGCCAGCGCGACCGGCCAGGCGATGGGGTGGGCGAGCGTCGCCAGGAGCGACGACAGCAGGATCGCCCCGAGGCTCATGGCGCAGGGCTGGTCCCGGGCGATGGGATGAGCCCCGGCCCCAGTTCGTCGAGGCGCTGCAAGGCCGCTTCGACCAGGGCGATCTCCGCCCCATATCGAGCGAAGTCGCCGTCGCGGAGCGCGTCCTGCGCTGCCGCGAAGTGGACGTTGGCGTAGTCGATGAGGCCGGCGATGTCGGATGGCAGGGGCGCGCCGGGGTCGAGCGACGGGGCCGGTGTCGGGCTCGCCCCGGGTCCCGGTGTGGGCGAGGGCCTCGGGCTCGAGCCCGGGTCGCCGGTGTTCGCCTCGGCGGCGACGAGCAACTCGACGGCCTGGCCGAGGGTCGCGCCCCAGACCACGTTGCGGGGGGACGCCACGATGATCCGCCGGAACTCCGGGAACGACGAGCTGGTGGACTGCAGGTACACCGGCTGAAGGTAGATCAGCGAGTCGCCCAGCGGCACGACGATGAGGTTGCCGCGGATGACCGAGCTGCCGGACTGGTCCCACAGCGTGATCTGCTGGCTGATGAGCGGGTCCTGGTCGATCCGAGCTTCGATCTGGGCGGGTCCGAAGACGGTCGTCTCGGCCGGGAATCGGTACACCCTCGTGTCGCCGTAGACGTCGCCATCGTTGCGGGCGGCGACCCAGGCGATCATGTTCGGCCGCTTGAGCGGGACCATGGGCTGGAGCAGCAGGAACTCGGCCGTCGCCTCACCCGGCATCCGCATCACGACGTAGTACGCCTCGGACGGCAGCGTCTGGATCGCGCTCTCCCCGGGCGCCTGGGGCACGGTCCACAGGTCGTCCGTCCGGAAGAACTGCTGCGGATCGGTCACGTGGTACGACCCGAAGACCCGGGTCTGGACGTTGAACAACTCCTCGGGGACGCGCAGGTGGTCGCGCAGGTCCGACGGCATCGAATCGAGGGGCACGAACAGGTCCGGGAAGATCCCGGCGTAGGCACGGACGATCGGATCGGTCGGGTCGGCGATGTAGAAGTGCAGCGTCCCGTCGTATGCGTCCATCGTGATCTTGACGCTGTTCCGGATGTAGTTCAGCGAGGATCGTCCGAGCCCGGTGCCGGGTAGCGCGTCTGGATCGAACGACTGCGCATGCGGGAACGCATTCGAGATGGTGTACGCATCCTGGACGTAGACCAGTCGCCCGGCCGCATCGATCACCAGATATGGGTCCTTGTCGAAGCGCAGGAACGGCGCGATGCGGTCCAGCCGATCGCCGATCGACCGATGGAACAGGAGCTGGCTGTCGGCGGTGAGCTGGTCGCTGATCAGCAGGTCCAGGTCCTTGAAGCGGGCCGCGAAGAGCAGCCGCTTGAGGGTCGTGTCGACGGGGATCCCGGTCGTGCCCGTCCAGCGAGTCTCGGTCCCGGCGGCGCCGGACGCATCGCCTTCGCCGGTCGGGAAGTCGAACTCGTTGAGCTTGGCGCCGGTGACGACGTAGCCGCTGGGGCGCTCGCCGAAGTAGATGCGCGGTTCGGTGATGGCCGGGGCACCGGCCGTGGAGACGGGCGGGAGGTTACCGATGAACAGGCGCGGCTGACCGTCATTGGCCACCTCGTTCACCGGGGTCATCACCGCGCCGATGCCGTGGGTGTAGATGATCCGCTGGTTGGTGAAGCCGACTGCGTTCGGGTTCTGCTCGAGGGCCAGCTCGCGTGCGGAGATCCAGACCTGGCGCTCCTCGTCGCCGATGGGGTAGCGATCCGCGTCGACATCGGTGAAGTCGTAGTAGCGCCGCACGGTCTGGAGCTGATCGAGCGTGTCGTTGAGCGGCCGGTAGTCCCACAGCCGGGCATTGGTGAAGGTGTCGGCCTCGGCGTCGACCAGCGCCTGGGTGATCGGCGCCTCGCCGCGGAAGGGGCGGTCCTCCCAGTCACCGAGGTCGAACGCGAGTCGCGTCATCGCGATGTTGTTGCCGATGAACCGCTCCTCCTGCGCGAACTCGTTCGGATCCACGGTGAACCGCTGGACGGCTTCGGGATAGATCCGGCCGATCACGAGCGACGCGAGGAGCCACACGCCGATCGTCAGGCCCAGCGGCCACAGCATCCGGGTCAGCGCGCCACCGACCAGGAATGCCGCCGCCAGCCCGGAGACAACGGTGAGGGCGTCGAAGGCGAAGAACTGCGCATGGAAGTCCGTGTAACTGACGCCCGTGGCCGCGCCGCGCGTGCTGTACACCAGCTCGAGCTTGTCGAGCTGGTACCCGAAGGCGACCGACAGCAGGAGCATTGCGCCGAGGACCGCCAGGTGCAGGCGGACGGGAGTGGCGAAGACGAGACCACCGCGCGACGCCGTCACCAGATATCGGCCCAGGGTCAGCAACAGGGCAGCGATGACCAGCCCGTTGAACACGCCCTGGACGAGACGCAGGAACGGCAGCTCGAACAGGAAGTAGCCGATGTCCTTGTTGAAGATCGGGTCCGTCGTGGCGACCGCCCCGTCCGGCGAGAACGGCACGCGGTTCTGCCACAGGAGGACCGTCTCCCAGGTACCGCCCACGGCGGCCGCGATGATGACCGCGATGAACACCCCGACGACCGCCAGGGCCGCGGTGGCCAGTGGTCCGAGGTCGGGGATGGAGTCGGGCTCGAATGAGATGGCGCGAGGCTGATCCGGGCGACGCCCGCCGTAGCGTTGCTCTTGCCCACGGCTGGACGTGGACGCCTCGGCCGCATCGTTGAGTCGATCAAAGATGTTGCGGATGGCGCCGCCACCCGTCCCGGCCGGTGGGCCGAGCCTGCCGGCCAGCCAGATGTTGCCGAGGAGGACGACGAGGGCCAGCAGCAACGCTCCGAGGAACAGGGCGGCCTGCGACCCGACCCGCGTCCAGAACACGCTGTCGTACCCGACCGAGTCGAACCACATCGCGTCCGTCACGAGGTCCAGCAGGGTCGACGACAGCAGGAACAGGCCGACCAGGACGAACAGGACGCTGACCAGGACGATCTGTCGTCCGGTCCCGCCACCGCCGAACCCCCGCTCGCCGTCGCGCGGACCGCCGACCGGCCTCGGACGGCGGGGCGGGGCGTCGCCGGCATCGGTGTCGGTCTCGTCGGCGGCTCCGGGATCCTCGTCGGCTTCGACGTCGTCGGCTTCGACGTCGTCGTCCTTGGCGCGTCCATCCGGCGGGTCCGCGTCGGGCGGCACCGGGCGCTGCCTGTTGCGGTCCGGGTCCTCCCCGCGACTGATCGCCTCGCGACGGCGTAGTTCTTCCATGAAGTCGTCAAACAGGTCGCGCATGTCCGACGAAGTCTAGTCGGTCCTGCCCGGAACGCCGTTCACGGGCGATGGAGGCCCTCGACTGCACGACGGAACCCGGCCAGAACGGTGTCGGCGAGCTCGTTCGGTCGGAGCGTGGCGGCCCGCGCCGGCTCGAAGCGGAACGCGGCCCGGACGACGAGCGGCGCCCGCCACGGGCGATCCGGGTCCTCAGGCGGCACGGCCGCGCCGACACGCAGTTGCAGTCGACCGGCATCCTCGAGGATCAGACCGGACAGGGCACCCGCGATCGCCGGCCCGAGCCTCGCCAGGGGCGGGTCCGCCGGCGGTCCACTCGCTGGAGCCACATCGCGGAACGTCACCACGCCCTTGTCGTCGGTGACCCACAGGATCGCCAGCCACCAGCCGTCGGGCGCCTCGGACGGCCGGCCCATCCCGGCGGCATAGCGTCGGTCACCGATCCGGACCTCGTGCTCACGGATGAATGACGGGCCGGGTGACGGGAGGCGGTCGGGCACCGCGGCAGGATACCGGTGGTGGCCCGTAAGCCGCTGTCAGGCGGGTGGGGCCGTCTCCTGATCGGTCTCGGACGCGACCTCCGCCACCGACTCGGGCATCTCGTCGTCTCCCATGAGCGCGGCCTCGGCGGCGGCCACGCCACCGTCAGACAGGGCGGAGATGTCGGGCGGTTCGACGACCCGTCCCTCGGCCGCAGCTTCCGCGACCAGGGCGTCGGCTTCGGCCTTCAGGTTCGCGACCGCTCCTTCGAGTTCCAACCGGAGCATCTCGCGACGCACGGCCGGATCGGGCGGTTCGAGGGCCTTCGCGTCCGTCTCGGTCGGCACATCATCGGGATAGTCGCCGCTGATCCACGACAGGAGCCGGTTGCGCGGGCGAACCGACGTCGGTGTGCCGCGTATGAGCGCGGCCGCGTCCACGGCCGTCACCCCTGGCAGGGGATCGGCGAGGTCGCCGCTGAGGATCGCCCCGCACGACGGGCAGCGCTCCAGGTCCGGCGAGCTCAGGGGGGTGGAACACCACGTGCACACCGCCAGGGCGAGGGTCTCGGGCTGGATCTCATCGGCCATGGCGCGAATGCTACCGCGCAGAACGGAGCGCGGAATACCCCATTCGTCAGGGGACCCGGCGGCGCGCTACTCCCATTCGATGGTCGCGGGCGGCTTCGAGCTGATGTCGTAGACCACCCGATTCACGCCCGGGACCTCGTTGACGATGCGCGAGCTGATCTTGCCCAGGACGTCGTACGGGAGCTTGGCCCAGTCCGCGGTCATGCCGTCCTCGCTGGTGACGGCCCGGATCGCGACGACGTTGGCGTAGGTCCGCCCATCGCCCATGACGCCGACCGAGCGGACGGGGGTCAGGATGGCGAAGCTCTGCCACAGTGTCCGATAGAGTCCGGCCGCCTTGATCTCGTCGATGACGATCCAGTCCGCGTCCCTGAGCGTGTCGAGCCGTTCGCTGGTCACCTCGCCGAGGATCCGGATGGCCAGACCGGGGCCCGGGAACGGCTGGCGCAGGACCATCGCCTCGGGCAGGCCCATCTCCAGGCCGACCCGTCGTACCTCGTCCTTGAACAGGTAGCGCAGTGGCTCGATAAGCTGTAAGCGCAAATCGGCCGTAAGGCCGCCGACGTTATGGTGGGTCTTGATCTTCTGGGCGGCCTTCGATTCGGACGTCGCGGACTCGATGACGTCGGGATAGAGCGTGCCCTGGGTCAGGAAGTCGATCTGCCCGAGCTTGGCCGCTTCCTCTTCGAAGACCCGGATGAACTCATCGCCGATGATCCTGCGTTTCTGCTCCGGATCCTCGATGCCCGCCAGGCGGGCCACGAATCGCTCGCGGGCGTCCACCATGACCAGCTTCATCCCGAGGTCGCGCTCGAAGGTGACGCGGAGCAGCTCCGACTCCTTCTTGCGCATCAGGCCGTGATCGACGTAGATGCAGGTCAGCCGATCGCCGACCGCCCGATGGACGAGGGCCGCCGCGACCGCCGAGTCAACGCCACCGGAGAGTGCGCAGATGACCAGCCCGTCCGACCCT
>JBKJXL010000391.1:0-3476 GCA_046716225.1 Candidatus Limnocylindrales bacterium
TTCGCGGACGGACCGGCGAGCTCGACGGTTTCCGTTCAAGTCAAGGATCAAGACAACGCCGCGAGCAATACGGCGACCCAGGTCGTCGCCATCGCCAATGTCGCCCCGACGGTCACGAGCCTGACCAGCACTCCGAGCGCGGCGATCGTAGGCCAGACCATCCTGATCACGGGAACCGCGACCGATCCGAGTTCGGTCGATACGGCCGCGGGTTTCCAGTGGAGCTTCGATACCGGCTCAGGCTTCGGTGGCTACGGCGCGCCTGGCGCGAACACGACCACCAAGACGATCACGACTTGCGGCCCGGTGATCATCCGAGCACAGGCTAAGGACAAGGATGGCGCCGAGTCGGCCATCTATACCATCACCGTCCAAACCTTTAGCGGCGCCTTCCTGTCGCCCCTCAAGGAAGGTGTCTCCAACGTCGTCCAGAAGGGCCGCGTCATTCCGGTCCAGATCACCTTCGGATGCAACGGGTTCATCAGCGGACTCTCGCCTGAGATCCAGTTGCTCAAGGGCGACTTTGTCGCCAACGCCGGTACTGAGACCTCCGCCGAGAACCTCGTGACGGTCTCCGTCTCGGGAGCCGACACCGGCAACGTCATGCGCGAGCAGGCATCGAAGTACGTGTACAACCTGTCGATCCCGACTACCGGCATGACCGCTGGCCAGGCGCTCACGGTCCGCGTCAGGCCGTTCGGCCCCGGAACCGAGCCGTCGATGTACATCCTTCTCGAGATCAAGAAGTAGCCCGAACGCAAGCTCGACACGGGCGCTGAGCACGGAATCGGCCGTGCTATGCTCCGCGACCCATCGCGCCGACCGGGATCGGAGCGTGGCCAGCGAGGACCTGCAGCGCCCATGTCGGCACCTCCCAACCGCGCGATCGGCGGCGTGAGCCGCACTCTCGCCGCGGGCCGAGGCAGTCCCACGGCTGGTCAGCTCGCCCTGGAGCTGCCGCTCGAGCAGCCCCTCGACCTACCCGCCATGGCGCTCGCGCCCGAGTGGAAGGACCAGCAGCGGCTGTGGGGCCACGCCTTCCACCCGATGTGCTCGTATCTCGCGAGTTTCCCGGCGGCCCTCACACACGCGTTCATCGCCCGCTACTCGCGGCCCGGCGATGTCGTCCTGGATCCCTTCTCCGGCCGGGGCACGACGCCGCTCCAGGCCTGCGCCGAGGGCCGGATCGGCGTCGGCAACGACCTCAATCCGTTCGCCCATCTCCTGACCGCCGCCAAGGTCCAGCCGGCGACCAAGGCCGATGCGGTCACGCGGCTCGCCCAGCTCAGGCTGGGCTGGAACGCTGTCTCCGGGCAGTGGCTGGCACTCGGAGCACGCGTCGCCGCGGGACCGACGGCGCCGGGCTCGCGGGTCCCGCGCGCGGGCTCCGGCAGCAACGCCTCGACCGACGATGACCTGGTCCCGATCGAAGTCGCCCTCGCCTTCCATCCTCGAACGCTCGCCCAGCTGCTGTACGTCCGGACGATGCTTCGACTCGACGACCGGACCGACCGCTTCCTGGCCGCCGCCATCACCGGGATCCTGCACGGCAAGAGTGCGAGCTACCTCTCGGTCCTCATGCCCAACACGTTCAGCATGGCGCCGCGCTACGTGCGCGAGTTCGCCGCCAGGACGGACTTCACGTCGCCGGAGCGCGACGTCTTCGATGGTCTCGGCAAGAAGCTCGATCGCCTCTTTCGCCAGCTCCCACCGCGCACCGAAGGCCTCGCGCTCTTGGGTGACGCGCGTGATGTCGCCGAACGCGCCCAGGCCGGACTGCGGGCGATGGGCCGCCCGGAGCGTGCCCGCCTCGTCGTGACGTCGCCGCCCTACCTGCGCGTCGTGAAGTACGGCTACTACAACTGGCTCCGAACGTGGTTCCTCGGCTTCGATGCGCGCGAGATCGATGCCACCCTCGACGACGCCCACCACCGCGAGCCGTACCTCGAGTTCCTGCGCGATTCGCTCGCCGGTCTCCGCCCGATCCTCACCGACGATGCCGTCGTCGTCCTGGTCGTCGGCGATGTAGAGACGGACCGGGGCCGCAAGATCCGTGGCGGCGTCGGCCTGGCCGAGCGCGTCTGGGAAACGGCCGCCGAGCCCGAGGGCTACAAGCTCGCGGGGATCGCGCTGGACGACGTCGCGGCCAACCGCAAGATGACCAAGCTGTGGGGCGACGAGGCCGGCCAGGCGACCAAGACGGACCGGATCCTCGTTCTGGGCGCCACCGAAGCCGGCCGCCGTCGAGCCCTGTCGGGGGCGGCGATGGACGTCGACTGGACCTGGCCACCGAAGGCGCTGCGCCCGCTCTAACCACGCGCGGCCCGATAGAATACGGGCATGCAGCAGATGTACCACCCGTCCGACCTGGCGACGATGGATCCGCTCGTCCTGATGAAGAACCTGGACCACGTGCGGATGACCAGCCGGCGCCTGTCGTACATCCTCCAGCAGCAGGTCCATCTCTACGTCCCCGAGGCGAACCAGCTGCGCGAGCAGATCGATCGCTATGTGGATGCCGAACGCCAGATCGAGGGCGAGATGGCGAGGCGCCACATCCGCGCCTGACCTTCAGCCGAAGACGTTCCGATCGGGCGCCCAGCGCAGGGCGAGGCGCCGTGTCGCGAGCTCGAGATCGATGTCCGCCGCGACGACCCCGACCTCCCCGTATGGCAGGCTCGCGACAAGCGAGCCGTCCGGCGCGACGATCCCGGTCACCGAACCCTGGTCCGGACCGGCCACGTTCGACTGCGCGATGAACACCGCGTTCTCGAGGGCCCGGACCATGAGCGCCTTCTCGTTGTACGGGTTCAAGGCGTCGCACCAGCCGGTGGGTAACGAGCCGTCGGACGTCGTCACGAAGTGCGGCACGAAGACGATCTGAGCTCCTCGAAGGACGAGCGAGCGGAGGATCTCCGGATACCGGAACGCCTCATGACAGATCGCGATCCCAAACGTGAGATCGTCGACCCGGAACGCCCGACGGCCGGACCCGGCCACGTAGTCGGCCTCCTCGGTCGGGTCGATCTGGGTCTTGGCCTGCTCACCGAGCCGCGCGCCGTCGCTTCCGATCACGACCGAGACGATCTCGCGACCGCCGGGCACGTGGCGCTCCGTGCCGACGATGGCGGTGACGTTGGCGCGTCGGGCAGCATCGGCGACCTCGTCGAGAGCCGCATCGATAACCTCGTTCGACACGTCCGGCACGGTCCGGGCCTGCACCCGATGGCCCGGGATCCCGGTCTCCGGCAGACACACGATCCGTGCCCCGAGCCGGCCCGCCTCCTCGACAGCGGCGATCGCCGCCGGGACGGCCTCATCGAGCGTGGCCGTCAGCCGCGTCGAGGCGCCCGCCATCCGGATCGTGGACATACCTCCGAGTCTCGTAAGCCCTGGGGCGTCAAGCCCGGCCTGGCTCCAGCGACAGATGGACCTGCGGTGCCGGCGATCGCTCGAGTTCCGGCTCGGTCATGACC
>JBKJXL010000392.1:0-14322 GCA_046716225.1 Candidatus Limnocylindrales bacterium
GATCTTGCGTCCGGTCAGGCCGGCGTCGCCCATCGGACCGCCGGTGACGAACCGGCCGGTCGCGTTGACGTGCATGATCGGGTCCGTCGTGCGCAGCTCGGCCGGGATGGTCGGCAGGATGACCGTCTCGACGATCTCGGAGCGCAGACGCTCGACCCGTACGTCCGGGTCGTGCTGGGCGGCGACGACCACGGTCTTGACCCGGACCGGCACACCGAACTCGTACTCGATCGTCACCTGGGTCTTGCCGTCGGGTCGCAGATACGGCAGCTGGCCGGTCCGCCGCACCTCCGACAGCCGCCGCGCGATGCGGTGAGCGAGGGCGATCGGGAGCGGCATCAGCTCGGGCGTCTCGCGGCAGGCGAAGCCGAACATCATGCCCTGGTCGCCGGCACCCAGCTCGAATGCCGGGGCGGCATCGTCGCGCACCTCGAGTGCCGAGTCGACGCCCTGGGCGATGTCGGGTGACTGCTCCTTGACCGAAACCAGGGTCCCGCAGGTGAGGTAGTCGAAGCCGTAGTCGGCTCGCGTGTACCCGATGTCTCGCACCGTATCGCGGACGATCGCCTGGAAGTCGACGTAGGTCGATGTCGAGATCTCGCCGAGGACCATGACCAGCCCGGTGGTCGTCGCCGTCTCGCACGCGACCCGGGCCTCCGGGTCCTCCTTGATGATCGCGTCCAGGATGGCGTCGCTGATCTGGTCGCACATCTTGTCCGGGTGCCCTTCGGTCACCGATTCGGACGTGAACAGGTACTGCGGCGCGTCGACGATGCTCATGCGGCGGATGGATCCTCCCTCGGTCGGAAACGACGACCGGAGCCTATCACGGGCCTACGTGATGGTCGTTCGGCCGGCACCGGCGGCGGCTCGGCCGGCACCGGCGGCGGCTCGGCGCGCTCGCCAGGCGTCGAGCCCGTCAATTTCGATGGGTTCGATCGAGTCGGCAGGTTCGAAGCCGAAGACCTGGCCGAGGAACGACAACTCGGCCTCCTGCGCCCGCCGGATGGCCGCCTCGCCGCGAAAGCCGTGGCCCTCGCCCTCGAACAGCAGGTACCCATGCGGGATGGCATTGGCCTGCAGGGCGGCCACGATGGCGTCGGATTGGGTCGGCGGGACGACCCGGTCGTCCGCACCCTGGAGGACCAGCACCGGGCAGCCGATCTCGTCGAGAGAGTGGACCGGCGAACGTCGTCGATACAGGTCCGCGGACGCCGGGTACGGTCCGATCAGACCATCCATGTAGCGCGATTCGAACTTGTGGGTGTCCCCCGCGAGCGTCTCCAGGTCACCGATGCCATAGCGACTGATCCCGGCCGCGAAGGTGTCGCGGAACGCCAGGGCGGCCAGCGTCGTGTAGCCCCCGGCACTCCCGCCGGCGATGGCGAGGCGACCCGGGTCGACGTCGCCGCGCTCGGCGAGGAACGTCGCGGCTGCCACGCAGTCGTCCACGTCCACGACACCCCAGGCACCGTCGAGCTGACGACGATAGGCCCGTCCGTACCCGGTGCTGCCGCCATAGTCCACTTCGACCACGGCGATCCCGCGGCTCGTCAGGAACTGGACCTCGAGGTTTAGCGCCGTCGAGGCATTGTCGGTCGGCCCGCCATGCGACAGGGTCACCAGTGGCGGTCGCTCGCCATCCGGCCCGGCGAACTCCGGGTTCCTCGGTGCGTAGTAGAGGGCATGGGCGTCGCGGCCGCCGGTCGTCGGGAACGTGATCGCCTCAGGCAGTGAGATCATGGACTGGTCGAGCGCCATCGAGCTGGCCCGGCGCAGGACGCCGACCGGCGCCAGCGTCACGGGATCCAGTCGGACGACCACGGTCGGGCTGCCCGGGGAGCCGGCCACGACCAGCACGCCGGGGGCGCCGGATCGGAGGCCTTCGAACTCGGTGAATGGCGTCTCGACCTCGCCGACCAGGTCGCCCGGCGCGATGTGGAACAGTCGGTCGTGCCCATCCTGTCGAGCGGCGGCGACGATCGAGCCGTCCGCGAGGAACCCGTACGACGACCGCCCGAAGACCCAGGCGGGGTCCGCGAACTCGGCCTCCATCGGGGCGAGCGGCTCCAGGCGCGGACCCTCGACAAGGCGGTACAGGTTCCACCAGCCGCTCCGGTCGGACACGAGGTGCAGGATCCCGTCGGCGCTCCACTCGGGCTGCGCGACCGACTCGTCAGGGCCGCCGGCCGCCAGGTCCGGTTCGCCCAGCGTGCCGTCCTCGGCGATGGTCGCCACGCGAAGGCGAGTCGCCTCCCACGGCATGTTCGGGTGGTCCCACTCCAGCCAGGCGAGGCGGTCCCCGCCTGGCGCGATGCGCGGTGCGGCCACGAAGTCCGGTCCTGTCACCAGGATCCGCGGGTCACGATCGCCGTCGAGTGCCACGTCCACGATCTGGTTGACCGGTTCGACCTCGCCTCCGTGGTCCTCGCGGACGGCGATGAAGCGACGCCGGCCGGCGTCGAACCGCAGGTCGCCGTAGCGCCAGGGCCCGGGCGCCGTGAGTGGGACCGGTGCATCTGCCCCCGGATCCAGGCGGTAGAGCCGCCCGTCGGCGAGGTCCGAATAGACGACCACGCCGCCGGCGACCGTGTACGCACCGCCGCCGTACTCGTGCACCTGGGTTCGGACCGATACGGAGTCCGGGACCAACGGCTCGGCGGCCCCATCCGCCCCGACGCGGACCAGCACCTGACGACCCGCCTCGGATGGGCGCAGCTCCAGCCAGTACAGGTCCTCGCCGTCGATCCACGGTTCGCCAAGGCTCACCCGGTCGCCGACCAGGTCGTCGATGCGGATCGGACTCCGCCAGGACCCGTACGGGGCGACGGTGGGTGCGGTCACCGCCTCGATCAGGTGCCGTGCTGCCAGGACGAGACGTAGGCCGCCTGCTCGGCAGTCATCGGTTCCAGCTCGATCCCGAGCGCTGCCAACTTCAGGCGCGCCACTTCGGCATCGATCGCCTCGGGGACGATGTAGACCCGGGCCTCGAGCTCGGCGTGGTGCTGCGCGACATACTCGGCCGACAACGCCTGGTTCGCAAAGCTCATGTCCATGACGGCCGCCGGGTGGCCTTCGGCGGCTCCAAGGTTCACGAGGCGTCCCTCGGCGATGAGGTTGAGCCTCTTGCCGCCCAGATCGAACTCCTGGACGTTGTCGCGGACCTCGCGGACGTGGCCCTCGGCGAGGGCTGTGAGGGCGGCCAGGTCCAGCTCCGCATCGAAGTGTCCCGAGTTGGCCATGATCGCGCCGTCCCGCATCACCTCGAAGTGTTCGCGGCGGAACACGTTCAGGTTGCCGGTCGCGGTGATGAATAGCTCCCCCCAGGCGGCAGCCTCGGCGTGCGACTTGACGGCGAACCCGTCCATCAGCGCCTCGAGCGCGCGGATCGGGTTCACCTCCACGACGGCGACGTGGGCGCCGTGCCCGTCCATCCGGGACGCGATGCCCTTGCCGACCCAGCCATAGCCCGCCACGACCACCTTGCGGCCGGCGATGAGGATATTGGTCGCTCGCAGGATCCCATCGAGCGTGCTCTGGCCGGTGCCGTAGCGGTTGTCGAAGAGGTGCTTGGTCAGGGCCTCGTTGACCGCGACGACCGGGAAGCCGAGGGCACCGTCGGCCGCCATGGCCTTGAGGCGGATGACGCCGGTCGTGGTCTCCTCGGTGCCGGCGAGGACGTCGGCCACCTGACCCGGCCGCTCGCTGTGGAGCAACGACACGAGGTCGCAGCCATCGTCCATCGTGATCTGGGGTTTGGTATCGGCGACGCTGTTGAGATGGGCGTAGTACGTATCGCGGTCCTCACCACGCCGGGCGAACGTGGCGATCCCGTACTCGGCGACGAGCGCGGCGGCGACGTCGTCCTTGGTCGAGAGTGGATTGGACGCAGCGAGGACCACCTCGGCGCCGGCGGCCTTCAACGTGCGCATCAGGTTGGCGGTCTCGGTCGTGACATGGAGGCAGGCGCCGATGCGCAGGCCGTCCAGAGGTCGCTCGCGCTCGAAGCGCTCGCGGATCAGGCGCAGGACGGGCATCTCGCGCTCGGCCCACTCGATCCGGCGGACGCCCTCTGCGACCAGGCCGAGATCCGTGACGTCGTGGGCCGGAAGCGTGCTCGTGGAGGTCATGGGCGGTGGGTCTCCTTGCGTTCGAACAGGCGGCGCAGCGGCGCCGTGAGAGCCGGCCAGGGTGAGCCGATCCGATGGATGAGTCGTTCCTCGAAGCGGGCATGCTCGGCGTACCCGAGCCGACGATAGGCGTTGAGGGCTGGCGGATTGTCGGACCGGACATTGAGGACCACCTGGTCGCAGGTCCGGAGCAGCTCGGCGGTGACGGCGCCGGTGACCGCGGTCGCGAAGCCGCGTCCACGATAGTCCACGTGGGTCAGGACGTTGCCGACGACCGCGAGTCGGGACGACGGACTGACGACGTGGGTCCCGGCGGCGGCGATGAGCTGGCCGTTCACCCGCATCCCGTAGTAGACGCCGTCGGCGATGGCCGTCGACGGGAGCCACGAGGCGAAACCCAACTGGTACAGCTTGTTGAGCTCGCCGCTCTCGACCGGGAGCAGGCGCTGGACACTCGCTGGGTACGGCCGAAATCGGGCTCGATCCACCCACATCCGGACCATCGCCACGCCCGGGTCCACGCGATAATGCGTCTCGATCGCCGGGATCGCCTGCGGTCGGGCGGCGATGTAGGCGGCGCGCGGACGGATGACGTCGCGCAGGATGGCCGCGATACCGTCTGGACGACCGGTGATGAACAGGGGCTGGGGAGTCGGGCCGTTGTACTCGAGGACCAGCGCGATCGGCTGATCGCCCTCCCAGGCCATCCCCCAGCGGGTCCGATCGAACTCGCGCACCTCGAGATCGCAGATGGCGTAGGCCGCGTACAGCCGGTCCCCCCCGAGGTACTCGCGCAGCAACGCTCGGTCCGTTGTGGCCCTGGCCACGACGCCCGTGCGACGGCCGATGGCGACGGTGGCCATCAATGGACCTCGGCCAGCGGGGTCGGGCTGGCGAACATCGTGGCCGCCCTGGCGTGGCGCGCGCTCGCACTGGCGACGGCAGCGGCCAGCCCGGTGGCGAACGGCTCGCGGACGACGCCCTCCTCGGTCACGATCCCGGTGATCAGCTCCGCCGGCGTCACGTCGAACGACGGATTGCGGACCTGGGTGTCGGGCGGCGCGATGCGCACGCCACGGAACGACAGGACCTCGTCGGGCTTTCGTTCCTCGATCGGGATCGCCTCACCATCCGGCGTGGCCAGGTCCACCGAACTCGTGGGGGCGCACACGTAGAACGGGATCCCGTGGCGCGCCGCGAGAACGGCCAGCGTGTAGGTGCCGACCTTGTTGGCCGTATCGCCGTTGGCGGCGACCCGGTCCGCCCCGACCAGGATGACGTCCACCTCCCCACGCGCCATGAGATGGCCGGCGGCGACGTCCGGGATGAGCGTGTGCGGCACCCCGGCCTGGGCCAGTTCCCAGGCGGTCAGGCGGGCACCCTGGAGGTACGGTCGGGTCTCATCCACCCATACGTGGACGGGTCGTTCCTTGTTGTGCGCCACCTGGACCACCCCGAGGGCCGTGCCGAACTGGCCGCAGGCCAGTGGTCCCGTGTTGCAGTGGGTCAGGATCCGAAGAGGTTCGTCCGTCGTCAGCGCCGGCAGCGCTTCATACCCGAACGCGGCGAGCCGGCCATGGTCCTCGGTCGCTTCGAAGACGATCAGGTCCGCTTCCTCGCGCATGACCCGGGCGATCTCGTCGCCGTCCTCGGACAGGTCGCCGACCGCATCGTAGCGGGCCATCAGTCGATCTACGGCCCAGACCAGGTTGACGGCCGTCGGACGCGACATGCGCAGGGCGTTGGCGCCACCGCGGATCGTCGCCCGCCTGGCATAGGGTCGGGAATCGGCGAACTTGGCGGCGGTCATCGCGAGTCCGATCGCGGCGACCTGCCCGATCGCCGGTGCCCCACGGACGATCATCTCGCGGATGGCGAACGCCACCTCCCCGGCCGAGCGGCAGTCGTACTCGACGAGCGCGTCCGGCAGATGCCGCTGGTCGATGAGGTACAGGACGCCGTCGTCCTCGCGGAACGGCGTCCGGAAGCCGCGCGGGGCAGGCTCACCGGCGAGCTCGGCCTGGAGTGCGGCAAGCGGGCTGCCGCTGGCGGGATCGAGCAGCGCTCCCGCGGCCTCGGCGGATGCTCGCTGGAGCGCCTGGGCAGCGCCGGCCATGGTCGCGGCCGTCTGGATGATGTCGCCGGCGAACTGGCGGAAGAAGCGCCGCCGTCCAAGGTCCACCTCGGCCGGCTCGGGCGGGGCAGGGACCGGCGGCTCGGGCGGGGCAGGCGGCGACCTCCCTTCAGCGCTGTCGTCGATCGGGTCGGCCAATGGCTCAGCCTCGCTGCGGATCCCGTGTCAGTACTGGATGACGCTGGTGACTCGGCGACCCTCGAGGCGGTCGCGACCCTTGAGGAATTCCAGTTCGACGAGGAACGCCAGACCGACGACCTCGCCCTTGAGCCGCTCGATCAGCTCCATGGTGCCCTTGACCGTGCCGCCGGTTGCGAGGAGGTCGTCGACGATCAGGACCTTCTGGCCCGGCTGGACCGCGTCGCGGTGGATCTCCAGCGTGTTCGAGCCGTACTCGAGCGCGTATTCCACGGAGATCGTCTCGGCCGGGAGCTTGCCCAGCTTGCGCACGGGCACAAGGCCCGCGTCGATCTGGTAGGCCATCGGCGCGCTGAAGATGAAGCCGCGCGACTCCATGCCGACCACGATGTCGATCTGCTCGCCAGCGTACGGCTCGAGCATCAGGTCGATCGACTCCTTGTAGGCCGCCGGATCCTTGAGAAGCGTGGTGATGTCGTAGAACAGGATCCCGGGCTTGGGGAAGTCGGGGATCTCACGGATCTTCGAGCGAAGGTCCTCGGCGGACATCGGTGGCTGACCTCCTGGGGTCGAGGCAGGGCGTCTGATGGTGGGCTTGAGGCCGCCCCGAAGTCTACCGCAGGCCGAGCGTGGACCAACCTGTCACATGCGTCGAGCGCTCATCCCGCGATCAACGGGGACGGCGGGTCGGATCGGGTCGGTGCGGGGTCGGCGGCCGGCCGGACCGGACGCGTCGCGCGCAATCGACCCGAGATCGCGAAGCCACCGACACCGACGGCGATCGAGACCACGAACGCCACCGCAAGCCCGACGCTCACTTCCCCGGTCGCGCGTAGCCCGGCGGCCACGATCGCCCCTGACACGCCCGTCCCGATCGCCGTCCCGAGCGTGTCCATCAGCGACAGGGCGCTCGACGCTGTCCCGTGCGACTCGGCTGGCGCCTCCCGCAGCACGATCAGCGCCATGGGGGCGTAGGCGAGGCCCATGCCGTACCCGGCGATCGCCAAAGTCGGCACGGCCAGCCAGACGGGCACGTCCGGATGGAGCGTCCACGTGTACAGCGCAAGACCCGCGACCACGACGAGGAACCCGACCCGCACGAACCGCCGCGTCGGCCACCGTTCGGCGTTCCGGGCCTGGGTCCAAGATCCCGCCGTCCAGGCCAGGGTAGCGGCCGTCAGGACCACGCCGGCCGCGATCGCGGATAACCCGCGGGCGTCCTCGAGCGCGAGCGTGACGTAGGCATCGACCCCGAAGAAGGTGCAGGTCAGGACGCCGCGCAGCATCACCGCCGCCGGGAGGACCGGTCGCGCCGCCAGCGTGCCGGGTGGGGTCAGGCGCAGCAGGGCCGGGATACCCGCCAGCAACCCGACCGCGACGAGCACGACCAGGAGCCGTGGCTCGCCGGTACTCAGGCCGGCCATGAACAGGCCCGCGCCCAGGCTGACCAGCATCGCCGACGGGAGGCGGCGTCGCCCGGCATTGCCGGCGAGCAACTCGTCGGCGGCGCTCGTCGCCGGGACCCGGACCGCGGCGATCGCGTGGTGGGTCAGAACGCCGGCGACGGCGATGAACGGGAGCATCCCGAGGAAGACATACCGCCAGCCCAGCGACTCGCCGACGAGGCCGGCCAGCGCCGGACCGATGACGCCAGGCAGGATCCACGCCGTGGACAGGGTCGCGAACATGCGCGGACGCAGGCGTTCAGGCAGACTCCGACCGATCGCGACGTACGCGATGGGTGGGATCGTCCCGGCGCCGAGGCCCTGGACGAACCGTGCGACGACGAGGATCTCCATGCTCGGAGCGAGTCCGCCGATGAGCAGGCCGATCCCGAACAGGGCCAGCCCCAGGGCGAACGGACGACCGAGGGCGCCGCGATCCACGGTCCCGCCGACGACCGCGATCCCGATCAGCGAGCCGAGGAAGAAGGCCGAGAAGACCCAGCCGTACAGTTCCTTGCCGCCCAGCTCCTCCGCGACGATCGGCAGGACCGTGGAGACGGCGAGTGCCTCGAACGCGACGAGCGTGATGGTCAGGACGAGGCCGCCGGTCAGGACACGGCGCCTCGGGGACCAGAGGCCGTCGTCCGCGCTGGCCTGAGTGCTGGGCTGCATCGTGGAAGGATGGCGGGTCGGGCCGAACGCTGCCGCGTTACCCTGATCCGAGGCGCCGGGCTGAGGCGGCGGGCGGGCGGCGGGGGAACTCGGCCGCTTTGCTCACGCCATGTTCATTCCACGGCTTCGCCCGCGTCTGGAGCCGTAGGGCGACGGCCAGCGCGCGATAATCGGACGTCGTGTCAGCGACGACGCTCACGTGTCGAGCATTCGAGTCGCTAGCGACCCCATCGAGCGACGCAAGCGACTTCGATGCAGGCCAGATGAACATGGTGCGTGCGCGAGGCACGCGATCGGAGTGGGCAGCGCCCGGTCGGGGCCGTCATGGGCAGCGCCCGGTCGGGGCCGCTCTGCTCACGCCACCGAGCCCGGTCCGAGGCACCGCGCCGATCAGGCCGTCACAAGATCCGTGATCGCCCGCAGGTGCGCCGGCGTGCTGCCGCAGCAGCCACCGATGATCGTGGCGCCGGCCTCGCGCATCGCCAGGGCCTGGACCGCCATCGCCCCCGGCTCCGACTTGTAGACCGCGCGCATGTCCACGAGTTCTGGCATGCCGGCATTCGACTTGGCGACCAAACGAACGTGCGGCGCGACCGCTCGCATCCGCTCGATGACGGTGACCAGCTCGTCCGGGCCATTGCCGCAGTTGCCACCGACAGCGTCTGCACCCCAGGCGTCCAGCGCGATGACCGCCTGCTCCGGGGTGACGCCCATCATCGTCCGGCCTCGAGTATCGAAGGTCATCGTGGCGATCAACGGGATCCCGGGCGCGACGCGCCGGACCCCCTGGATGGCGGCCTTGACCTCGGTCAGATCGGACATCGTCTCGATCCAGATGAGGTCCACGCCTCCTGCCACGAGCGCCTCGGCCTGCTCGGCGAACAGGTCCACCGCCTCGTCATAGTCCAGCGTTCCGGTCGGGGCCATGATCGCGCCGCTCGGCCCGATGTCCCCCGCGACCAGAGCCTCACCCCCGTTGGCGTCCACCTCCGCGCGGAGCAGGACCGCCGCAGTCTGATTCAGCTCGGCGACGCGGGTGTCGAGCCCATGGAGCGCCAGGCGCAGCCGATTGCAGCCGAAGGTGTTGGTCATGACGACCTGTGAGCCGGCCTCGAGGTAGCCGCGGTGGATCCGCCGCACGAGGTCCGGCTCGGACACGTTCCAGGCCTCCGGCGGATCTCCGAACTGCAGTCCCGCCGAGAAAAGCATCGTCCCCATGGCGCCGTCGGCGATGACGATCGGGTGCTCGTCGATCAGCGTCCGCCAGGCTTCGCTCCGGCTGCCGCCGTCCACGGCGAGGCGCGTCGCGACATCCGGGAACGCCGCCGGATCCACGGGACCGGGGTCGTTGGACGTGCTCTGGAGTTCGCGGCGGGGCCTCACGGGTGTGAGGGTACCAGCCAGGTCCGGCCGGCCGTCGCGGTTCGATAGGATGGCACCATGTCGGACCTGATCCTGACCGGCGACCGCGTCGTGCTGCGAACGGCTGGGCCGGCGGATGCCGAGCCGCTCCGCGCGATCCTGCTGGAGCCGTCGGTGGCTCGATGGTGGGGGCCATCCGATCCGGCCACGGTCGCCGAGGAGTGGCTCGAGGTGGAGGATGACGACCGGGTCTTCGTCATCGAACTGGACGGCATCGTCGTCGGCAGTTTCCAGTACGCCGAGGAGACCGATCCCGACTATCGCCACGCCGGGATCGACCTGTTCCTGACGACGGCTGTCCAGGGCCAGGGCATCGGACCGGACGCCATCCGGACGGTCGCCCGCTACCTGATCGACGTCCGAGGCCACCACCGACTGACGATCGATCCGTCCGCCGCCAACGAGCGGGCGATCCACGTCTACTCGAAGCTGGGGTTCCGGGCGGTCGGCATCCAGCGCCTCTACGAGCGCGGCCCCGACGGCACGTTCCACGACGGGCTCCTGATGGACCTGCTGGCGGGCGAGCTGCGGTAGGTCCTACCTCCCGCGCAACCACGGTTCGTTGCCGACCTGGTTGAACCAGTGGTCCAGCCCATCCGGCCCGCAGTCATCCCATTGATCGGCGGCTGTCGCCCCGCTCTCGTATGAGCAGGAGATCGGCACGACCCGACGGGTGCCATCCTTGAGATCGAGGATCGCGACGAAGAAGTCGAGACCGATCGGGCGACTGATGGCCCGGCTGACCGTGTATCCGAGTTCGTCCACGTAGGCACTCGTCCACTGCGCGTCCCAGACGGCGGCCACGGTCGAGCCATCTGGATCGCCGATCGCGAGGAGCGCCGCGTGCTTGGCAGCCGTGCAGCCTGCGTCGTCGCACGATCGAGCGTCCATCACCCAGTAGCCATCGACCACTTCGACGCCGTCGCCGACCCAGTGCGGGCCGGAACACGCGGAGACGAGGCAGAGCAGGGCGCCGAGGACGATCGCTCGCATGCGAGTCAGGCTGCGCTACTCCGGGTCGTGCCGGAGACGCGCGACGACGGCCTGGGTGAGCGCCCAGCTCTTCCCAGCATCCCGCGGCAGCCGGATCCGGACCTGGTTCGAGGCGAAGGTGACGTCGGATGGCTTCGTGCCCGGCAACCCCGGCCCGGCGAGCAGCCGCATGGCGGTCGCCCGCGTGAGCGATGCGCCGAACCGCACGACAAGCCAGCCCTCCTCGCGCGAGACGGACGAGACGCCGGCAGCCTCGGCCGCCAACCGCAACTCCGCGACCTCGACGAGGCGCGCGACCGCCTTCGGCATCGCCCCGAACCGATCCGTGACCTCCTGGCGGAACGCGGCGAGATCCTCTGGCGTCCGTGCCCTGGCCAGGCGTCGGTACAGCTCAAGCTTCTGCGCTGTATCCGGGACGTACTCGGTGGGCAGGTGCGCTTCGATCGGCAGGTCCAGCACGGCCTGCGGCGCCGCGAGGACCGCGGCCCGACCCTCCAGGTCTGCCTTCTGGACCTCGACCGCTTCGGCCAGCATCCGCGAGTACAGGTCGAACCCCACGGCGGCCATGTGCCCGGACTGCTCGCCGCCCAGGATATTGCCCGCGCCCCGGATCTCGAGGTCGGACAGGGCGATCTGGAAGCCCGCGCCCAGCTCGGAGGCGTTGAAGATGGCCTGCAGCCGCTTTCGGGCCTCGTCGCTCAGGCGCTCGCGGCGCCGATAGAGCAAGTACGCGTACGCCCGACGGCTGCTCCGGCCGACCCGACAGCGGAGCTGGTACAGCTGTGCCAGGCCCAACGTGTCCGCACGGTCGATGACGATCGTGTTGGCGTTCGGGATGTCCAGGCCGGACTCGATGATCGTCGTGCACACGAGCACGTCCGCCGCCCCATCGGCGAACGTGAGCATGACCTTCTCGAGCGCGCCATCGGTCATCTGGCCGTGCCCGACGACGAAGCGTGCACCAGGCAGCATCCGTCGCAGTTGTTCGGCCTGCGCCTCGATGGTCTCGACCCGGTTGTGGACGTAGAAGACCTGCCCGCCGCGGTCGAGTTCGCGCAGGATCGCGTCGCGGACCAGGCCGGCCGACGCCTCGGCGACGCGGGTCTGGATCGGCAGCCGGTCCTCCGGCGGCGTCTCGATCGCCGACAGGTCGCGGATCCCGGCGAGCGCCAGATTCAGCGTCCGCGGGATCGGCGTGGCGGACAGGGTCAACACGTCCACCTCCTTACGAAGCCGCTTGAGCCGCTCCTTGGCCGCGACGCCGAACCGCTGCTCCTCGTCCACGACGACCAAACCCAGATCCTTGAACGCGATGTCCTTGCTCAGCAGCCGATGCGTGCCGATGACGACGTCCACCGTCCCGTCGGCAAGACCGTCCAGCGTGACCGCCTGCGCCCTGGCCGAGACCATCCGCGACAACATCCGGACCTCCAGCGGGTAGGCCCCGAAGCGTTGGCTGAACGTGGCCTGGTGCTGGGCCGCGAGGACGGTCGTCGGGACGAGGACCGCCACCTGCTTGCCGTCCTGGGTCGCCTTGAACGCGGCCCGCAGGGCGACCTCGGTCTTGCCGTAGCCCACATCGCCGACGACGAGCCGGTCCATCGGCTGGACCTGCTCCATGTCCGCCTTGACCTCGGCCACGGCCCGGAGCTGGTCGACCGTTTCCTCGTACGGGAACGAGGCCTCCATCTCAGCCTGCCATGGCGAGTCCATCGCGAACGCGTGGCCGCGTGCCCCGGCGCGCGCCGCATAGAGCTGCAGCAGCTCCTCGGCGAGTTCCGCGACGGCCTTGCGGACGCGCTGCTTGGAGCGCAGCCACTCGGTCCCACCCAGCCTGGAGAGCGCCGGCCGCTCCCCGCCCGCGTAGCGCGTGACCCGCGCGATCTGTTCGACCGGCACGTAGATCCGGTCGCCGCCCGCGAACGACAGCTCGAGGTAGTCGCGATCCTCGTCCGTGCCGCCGCGCCGCAGCATCTGCTCGTAGCGCGCGACGCCGTGATCGATGTGGACGACGAGGTCGCCCGGCGAAAGCCGCTCCAGGATGTCGCGCGGGACCACCCGCCGAAGCGCGCGGGGTCGCCGGACGCGCACGGTCCCGAACAGCTCCCGGTCGGTGACTACGACGAGGCCGTCCGGTCCGCCTTCGAAGCCGCCGTTGAGGCTCCGCTCGACGAGGACGATGGCCCCGGTCGGCGGCGGGTCCACGATCCGCTGGACCGCCCCCACCGGATGACCGGCTTCGCCGAGGATGTCGGCGAGTCGCGCGGACTGGTCGCTGGCCAGGATGATCCGCGCGCCTTCACTCGCCCAGGTGGTCACGGCATCCGGCAGCCGAACCGCCCGACCCAGCGGCAACCCGGGCTCGCGCCAGCCGAACAGGTCACCGGAGCTGAGCCGCCCCGGGGCCATCGCCACCCCGTCCGGCGGTTCGGACTCCCAGGTCAGCTCCAGTGTGCGCGAGGCGACCAGTCGTCCCTTCCAGTCGCGTGGCGGCAGGTAGGTGGACGGCCAGTCCTTGGGCAGGTCGCCGGCCTCGATCAGCTCCGCGCGGCGCTCGTCCGCCTGGCGCCACAGGAACTCGGCCGCCTCGGCGATGTCGCCCGGTTCGTCCAGCAGCAGGAGCGTGCCGGGACCCACGTGATCCAGGCCGGTGGCGGGTGCGAGCTGGGTCGCCCATACCTCCGCGGCGTCTCCGACGGCGACGGCGCGGGTCTCAGCCCGAGTCTCGGCCCCGGCCGGACCGTCGGCAACGTCGCCCTCGAACCGGGTCAGGTCCGCCGCGAGCCGTTCCGGGAGTCGAGCCGCCATCCGCCCGAGGCGTTCACGGATCGCCGCTCCCCCACCCCGCGGCAGCAGGAACTCGGAGGCCGGCAGCAGGACGATCCGGTCGACCGTGCGGACCGTTCGTTGGTCCGTGGGATCGAACGCCCGCAGTGAATCGATCTCGTCCCCGAAGAACTCGATGCGGATCGGCAGCGGCATCGATGGCGGGAAGAAGTCGACGATGCCGCCCCGACGGGCGAACTCGCCGCGACCCGCGACCTCCATGACCGGCGAGTAGCCAAGGTCCAGCAGGTCGTGCAGCAACGCGTCCTGGTGGAGCCGAGCGCCGGGCGCGATCTCGCGCGGCGACCCCGGCAGATCCTCCGGCGCGATCGTGTGCTGGAGCAACGCCTGGACCCCGGCGATCAGGATGCGAGCGGTGCCACGCCGCCAGGCCGCCAGGGCCGCGACCCGAGCCGCCGTCTCGTCGGCGACCAGCTCGCTCCGCTCGTAGGCCAGCGCGGTTCGCGGTTCAAGGACCACGACGGCGGCCGAGTCGCCCAGCCACGCCCCGAGTTCCTCTGCCACGCGGTCACCGATCTCGGCGTCCCGGGCGATCCAGACC
>JBKJXL010000393.1:0-5103 GCA_046716225.1 Candidatus Limnocylindrales bacterium
GCCCACGACCGGTCGGATCATGTTCGACGGTGTCGATATCGCCGGTCTCGAGGGCAAGCCGCTCAAGGGGATGCGCCGTCGGATGCAGATGGTGTTCCAGGACCCGTATGCGAGCCTGAACCCCCGCATGAACGTGGCCGCCATCATCGCGGAGCCGCTGGAGATCCACGGCATCGGGTCCGGCGCGGAGCGTCGCGAGCGCGGCCGCCAACTGCTGGCCACGGTCGGACTCGACCCGGACTTTGGAGATCGATACCCGCACGAGTTCTCCGGCGGGCAGCGTCAGCGCATCGGCGTGGCTCGAGCCCTGGCCCTCCAGCCCGACCTGATCGTGGCTGACGAGCCGATCAGTGCGCTCGATGTCTCGATCCAGGCGCAGATCATCAACCTGCTCGAGCGGCTGCAAGGCGAGCTTGGGCTGACCTACCTGTTCGTCGCCCACGACCTGTCGGTGGTCGCCCATATCTCGGATCGGATCGCGGTCATGTACCTCGGTCGGATCGTGGAGCTCACAACGTCGCGGGAGTTGATGCGAGCACCGCTCCATCCCTACTCGGTCGCCCTGTTGTCGGCGATCCCGGTGCCGGATCCGGTGATCGAGGGCCGTCGACGCCGGATCATCCTCACCGGCGACGTGCCATCACCCGTATCGCCGCCGTCAGGCTGCCGGTTCCATACGCGGTGCTGGCTGCGCGAGCGACTTGGCAACCCGGAGACCTGCGAGACCGAGGATCCCGCCCTGCGGTCCCTCTCGAGCGGCCACGAGGTGGCTTGCCACTTCGCCGAAGAGGTGGACGGATCCACGGAACAGCTCAAGGCGACAGGGCGAACGCCGGCGCCGGGCCCGGACGTGCCGGGCGCGACGTCGGCCGCAGCGATCACCGAGGCGTTGCCTGCCGCACCACGACCGCCCGCGATCCCGCCCACGGCTCCACCCGCCTGAGTCAAGCGCGGTTCGCGCGGGTGTGGCGAGCGGCTAGACTCGGTCAGTGACCGTCCGCATCGCCCTGGCCCAGTTCGCGCCAACGCTGGGCGACCTCGACGCCAACCTGGTTCGCCACCACGAGCTGCTCGACCAGGCACGGGCGGACGGTGCGGACCTGGTCGTCTTCCCGGAGCTCGGGCTGACCGGGTACCTGCTCCAGGATCTCGCCGCCGAAGTCTCGATGCGCCTGGACGACCCGCGCCTGGCCACGCTGGCGGGGGCGACCGGCGGCCTCTCGGCGGTCGTGTCGTTCGTCGAGGAGTCCTCGGATCATCGGCTGTTCATCGCGGCGGCCCTGGTGGAGGATGGCGAGATCCGGCACGTCCATCGCAAGCTCTTCCTGCCGACGTACGGGCTGTTCGACGAACGGCGCTTCTTCGCCGCCGGTGACCAGCTGCGCGCCGTGCCCTCGCGGCTTGGCGTGGGCGTGGGCCTGGCCGTGTGCGAGGACTTCTGGCACCTGCCCGTGCCCCAGATCCTCGCGCTCGTTGGCGCCCAGTTCCTGATCAAGGTGTCGTCGTCGCCGGGGCGCGACCTGGCGGCCACGAACGAGGTGGGCCTCGGGACAGCGACGTCCTGGCGTCTGCTCATGCGGACCTACGCCCAGCTCACGACGTCGTTCGTCGTGTTCTGCAATCGCGTCGGCGTGGACGAGTCGATCTCGTTCTGGGGCGGTTCGGAGGTCATCGCCCCGACCGGGGCGCCCATCTTCAGCGCCCCCCTCTACGACGAAGGGCTGTTCTGTGTCGACATCGCGCCCGCGGACATCCGCCGCGAGCGGATCGGTCTGCCGCTGTTGCGCGACGAACGGCCGGAGCTCCAGCTGCGCGAGCTCGCCAGGATCGTCCAGGAGCGAGCCGGCCTGGCCGACGACTCGACCGACCCGGGGAGCCGATCGTGACCGAGACGACCCCGGCGTTCGACCTGCCGACGGAGCTGGCGATCGACACGGATATCGCCCGTCGGGTCATCGCCGGGTTCATCCAGGGCCAGCTCCGCCAGGCCGGCTTCGACCGGGTCGTCCTGGGTTTGTCGGGTGGCATCGACTCGGCCCTCGTGGCGTACCTCGTCGCCGAGGCGATCGGGCCGGACGCCCTGCTGTGCGTCCTGATGCCCTATCGGACGTCGTCGCCGGCATCACGGTCCGATGCCGAGGCCGTCGTGGCCGACCTGGGCTGTGCGTCCGAACTGGTCGACATCAGCCCGATCGTGGACGGGTACTTCGAGGCGTCCTCCGGTCCCTCCGGAGCCGACGCCAGCGCGCTTCGCCGCGGCAACTTCATGGCCCGTGCCCGGATGGCCGTCCTGTACGACCGATCGGTCACGTGGCGTGGGTTGGTCGTGGGCACCGGCAACAAGACCGAGTCGCTCATCGGCTACACGACGGTGTTCGGCGATAACGCGTGTGCGTTCAACCCGATCGGGGATCTGTACAAGAGCCAGGTCCGCCAGCTCGCGCTCGCGATCGGCGTGCCGGAGGCCATCGTCCGCAAGGCGCCGTCGGCCGACCTGTGGCCTGGCCAGACCGACGAGCTGGAGGGTGGGTTCACCTACCCGCTGCTGGACCGGCTGCTCTTCTGGCGCGTCGACAAGCGCCGCTCCACCGAGGAGCTCGCCGAGCTCGGCTTCGAGCGGGAGCTGGTCGACCGGGTGGACCGTC
This sequence comes from Candidatus Limnocylindrales bacterium, assembly GCA_046716225.1. Lineage (GTDB taxonomy): Bacteria > Chloroflexota > Limnocylindria > Limnocylindrales > CSP1-4 > SPCO01. The sequence goes on from JBKJXL010000393.1 coordinate 2,646, forward strand.
TCGTCGCGGGCGCCGAGTTCAAGCGCCAGGTCCCGCCGATCGTCAAGCTGGGGCCGCGGACCGCGGGCGTGGACTACCTGTACCCGCGGCGCCGACCCGGCTCGTCGGCCCGGTGAGCGACGGCTCCGGCACGGCTCCGGGCCCGACGCGCGGGACCCTGTACGTCGTCGCCACCCCGATCGGGAACCTCGCCGACATGACCCTTCGGGGGATCGAGACGCTGCGGACCGTCCCGCTCATCGCCGCCGAGGACACCCGGCACACGCAGCGCCTGCTCCAGCGCCACGACATCGCGACAAGGACGACCAGCTATCACGCTCGCAGTGCCCCGAGCCGGGCGGAGACGCTCCTGCGCCACCTGCGGGACGGACACGACCTCGCCCTCGTCACCGACGCGGGAACGCCGGTCGTGAGCGACCCGGGTGCGGATCTCATCGCGGCGTGGGCCGCCGAGGGTGGCACGGTCGTGCCCATCCCGGGTGCGTCCGCCGTCCTGGCCGCGGTCGTGGCTTCGGGCATCGCCGGCCCGCGCTGGAGCTTCGAAGGATTCCTGCCGCGCAGTGGGCGGGACCGTCGCGAGCGGCTGGCCCGCCTGGCTGCGGATGAGCGGGCATCGATCGTGTACGAGGCGCCCAACCGGGTGGCCGCCACGCTCCGCGACCTGGCCGAGGCGTGCGGCGAGGCGCGGCCCGGGGCCGTGTGCCGCGAACTGACCAAGGTCCACGAGACGATTACGCGCGCGGGCCTGGGCGCGCTGGCGTCGGCTGCGGCGGCGGGCGACATCCCGGCCCGCGGGGAGTTCGTCCTCGTGGTGGGCCAGTGGACAGGATCGGCCGACCCGGAGCAGGCGGCCGAGGACGCCTCGGTCTCCCTCGTCGACGCGCTCGCGGAGGTCGAGCGGCTCGTGTCGTCCGGGGTGGCTCGGGGAGCCGCCGCCCGCCAGGTGTCGACCGCGACCGGGTTGCCACGCCGGAGCCTGTACGAAGCCGGTTCGCGAGAGCGGTAGAGGGCCCGCACCTTGCGGGGCCACGGTCCGAGCGTCGGCAAGCCCCCGGTTGGATCGCCCACGCACCACCGAACGACGGAGCGGCGGATGTGGCCGGCTCAAGCGTCCATCGGTCTGGATCCGAGTTCATCTGACGGCCAAGCCCTCGTTCGTTCGTCGCGTGGATCAGAGCCGTTCCAACCCTGCGGCTAGGCGTCCGGATGATGAAGCGACGCTCCCGCACGTCAACAGCGTGTCCGGGAACGACAGCTAGCGCGAGGACGCGGCGGCGCGGGAGGGGACGCGCGCCGCCGCCGTGGGGTTCCGATGGGGTCAGGCGGCCACGTCGTCCGCCTCGAGATCGTCATCCTCGTCGTCCGGCGTCCCGGGCTCGAAGGCTGCAGTGTCCGGGATCGGTTCGTCCGCGGGCGCCTCCCCCAGGGCTGAGGCCTGAGCTGCGAGTGAGTCGGCGGCCTGCTGGGCCTCGTAGTCCTTCTTCTTGCGCCCGGACAGCATCTCGACGTGGGCGGCCACAACCTCGGTCTTCCAGTGGCGCGCGCCGCGATCGTCATCCCACGACCGCGTCTGGAGGCGGCCGTCGATGGCGACCTGCTGACCCTTCCCGAGGTAGCGCTCGGCGATCTCGGCCAGGCGGTCCCAGGTGACCACGGGGTGATACTCGGCTTTTTCCTTGCCGCCTCCGATGAACTCGTTGCTGGCCACCGTGAACGTGGTGACGACCTTGCCGCTGGCGAGGCTGCGCATCTCCGGGTCACGCGTCAGGCGTCCCGTGAGCAGGACCTTGTTCATGGTCCGTTCTCCTTCCCGGTCGGCCGGATGCTCCGGTCACGACCCTGCGTCTCCGGCGGGATGACGGGGTCAACCTAGCAAGGGGCGCTTGGCTGGCACGCACCTCGAGGTGCACCGCCGCTTATCCGGGAGCAGGGTCCGGACGACCGGGCTGTAACGTTTGCGCTTCGTTGGCGTCATCCGGGCAAGAATCAAGCGCAGAAGGTGATTTCGCATGGCGACACCCTCAGGTGGGTCGGGGACGCGATGGTGGCGGTCACGGGCCTTCGTCCAGCCGCTGATCGTCACGATCGTCGGCGTGGTCGTTAGTACCGTGCTCTACGTCGCCGTCGTGCAGTTCGCGAACGGCGTATCGGAGGGTCCCTGCGCCTACAGCCCAGACACGTGCGGGTACGTCTGGATGGGCAGGATTGGCCAGGCGTTCGCCCTCATACCCGTGTACTTGGTCGCCCTCCTGACCACGGGGTTCATCTGGGCCTGACGAGTCTCGACACGGGGCTCGCGCTTCGAGCCGTCCTGATCGGCGTGGTGCTCCTGCCACTTGCTGGAGTCGTTGGGCTTGTCGTGCCAAGCGCGATCGCCGATGGTGACGACGTGCCGTTTCAGATAGTCTCCAGGCGTGGGGGGGTGACGTTGATCGGCCTCGTGTACGCAATACTCATC
>JBKJXL010000394.1:0-3887 GCA_046716225.1 Candidatus Limnocylindrales bacterium
GTATTCACGCGGCGGTCTCCAGTGCGGTCTTGAAGTCGATGACGCCGGCGAGGAGCGCCTCGCCGAGGATCAGGCCGCTCACGCCGGTGTCGCGCAAGCGGCCGATGCCGTCGAGGTCTCTCACCCCACCGGCCACCAGGAAGTCCACATCGTACGTGTGAACGAGTTCGGCCATCCGCGCGAGGTCCGGTGAGGTGCCGCCGTGCGAGAGCACGAACCGTCGCACGCCGGCGCCGACGAGCTCGCCGACGAGCGCATCCACCGTCGCGGGTGGATCGTGGCGGTGCCAGCGGAACGCGGCCAGGCGATCCGGGCGGGGATCGAGGCCGACCGCCAGCCAGTCGCCGGCCACGGCCAGACACTCGTGGAGGTCGTCCGGTCGGTCGGCGATGGCCGTCGTCAGGACCACCCGGGTCGCGCCGGCCGCGAAGGCGAGTCGGATCCCGTCCGCGCTGTCCACGCCCCCTGCGAGCTGGAGCGGGACACCGACCCGGGCCGCGACGCCGCCCACGGCCTCGAGGTTGCCCGGCGCCCCGTTCCGAGCGCCGTCGAAGTCGACGAGGTGGATGCCCTTTGCGCCCATCGCCACGAACCGCTCGGCGATCCGCTCGGGTCGGTCGGTCGGCGCACCGATGCCGGCCGCGGCCCCCGGCCAGAATACGGTACGCGAGCGCCCGGACTCGAGGTCGATGGCGGGGATGATCTGCATCGTTGGGCGATGTCCTTCGGGCGACGGTCGGCGGCCGACGCGCAACGGTGGTACGTCAGGTCGCCGAGCCGATGGCGGACGTGGCGAGCGGTCGCGGGCTGGTCTCGGCCAGGGCGGCGCGGACCGCGCCGATGGTCGTTTCGATGTCCGTGGCTGTCACGCCATAGTGGGGGACGGCTCGGACCTGTCCGTGGGGATAGTCCACCATCAGCACGTTTCGTGCCCGCAGCGCGTCCAGGAACTGGGCCCGGTCGCGCTCGACCCGGAACAGGACGAAGTTCGTGGCGACGCGGGTGGGGTCCAGGGGCCCCGGATCTGGCTGGGCCGTCCCGCCGGCGGACACGATCCCGGCCATCCCGCTCAGGGCCTCGGCGAGGTGGCGCGCGTTGGCGTGGTCCTCGGCCAGTCGGCCGATGGTGCCGTCCGGACCGTCGGACAGGGCCACCAGCCCGGCAGCCGCGAGGATGCCGGCCTGGCGCATGCCGCCGCCGACGAGCTTTCGACCGCGCCGCGCCCGCCGGATGGTCTCGCGATCGCCGACCACCAGCGAACCCACCGGGCACGCCAGGGCCTTGGACAGGCAGAACGTGACGGTATCGGCCGGGTCGGCGAGATCTCGAGCGGACACGCCCTGGGCCACGACCGCATCCCAGAACCGGGCGCCGTCGATGTGGAGCGGGACACGATGCGCCCGTGCGATCGCGGCAACCTGCCGCGTGTAGGCCGGCGAGAGCGGCTGGCCCATCGAATGGGCGTGCGTGTTCTCGAGGGTGATCAGGCCCGTGATCGGCTCGTGCGGGTCATCCGGGTCGCGGAACGCCGTCTCGATCTCGGCCGGGTCGATCGTGCCGTCGGGGCGATCCGTCAGCGAGCGGATGCTGGTGCCGACGATGACCGCGTGACCAGCTGCCTCGTCGAGGACCACGTGGTGCTCGCGCCCGGCGATCGTCTCCTGACCGCGCCCCAGGTGGGCCAGTTGGGCGACGAGGTTGCCCATCGTGCCCGAGGCGACGAACAGGCCGGCCTCCTTGCCGAGCAGTTCGGCCGCACGCGCCTCAAGGGCGATGACCGTGGGATCGTCACCGAAGACGTCGTCACCCACCTCGGCCTCGGCCATCGCGCGGCGCATCGCAGGCGTTGGGTGGGTGACGGTATCGCTGCGCAGATCGATGAGGGCCATGCCCGGGGAGTATAGGAGCGGCGGCGAGGTCGCTGGCCGATGACTGTCGCTGGCCGATGATTGTCGGCGGCATACTTCCGCGCCGACCGCCACGGCGCGACGACAACCTCCTATGCACCTGCTATGCTCCGCCCTCGCCGCAAATTGGACCCGTGGTGTAGCGGCCCAACATGCCAGCCTGTCACGCTGGAGATCGCCGGTTCGAATCCGGTCGGGTCCGCCAACCTCCCGCATATCCCTACGCCCCGTCCGCCCGCCCGGACGGGGCGTTCTCCTGTCATCTGCCGGAACTCTGTCAGACTCCGGCCCGTGAAGCGCGGCCCGCTGCTCGTCGTCCTCGGCCTCCTGGCGGTCGCGCTCGTCGTGCCCGTCGCCAGCGGCGAACTAGGGTTCGGGACCTCATCGGGGGTGTCGCCGTCAACGATCGCGGGCGGTCCGACCGGCTCCCCGATTGAGACGTCGAGCCCGACGCCGGCCCCGTCCGAGGCCACGACACCGACGCCAGATCCGACCGCCTCACCGACACCCGGGGTCGTCCTTGCCGAGGTACCGATCGTGCCGGTCACGCACTTCCGGTCGCCGGTCCTGAACTCGAATCGGAGCGAGGTCGCCGCAGTCCTCGCCGGGACCAGCACTCGATACGAGGCGCTCGAGCTCGTGGCGAGCGAGGCCGACGCGGTCCTGGCCGCCATCGGCGCGGAGCGCCCGAGCGACGCGAGCCGACTGGTCGAAGCCCCCGACGCCGCGACGGTCAGCACCGACCTCGCCGCGAACCGCAAGCGACTGGCCTTCCTGCGGGCCGACGACGTCGGTCCGTCCGTCCGGGCGCTCGCCTGGGGCAAGACCAGCCTGTATGGCATCGACCGTGTCCGCGATCTCGAAGCCTGGACGCTGTTCGCGAACCTGCCCGCGACGGATGGCGCGACCGCCTTCGATCCGGCTGCCACCTGGACCCTGTTCGCCGGCGGCGACATCCTGCTGGACCGCGGCGTCTACGAGACGCTGGTCGTGAAGGGGAAGGGCGCGGACTTCCCGTTCGATGGTGGGACCGCCGAGATCACCGGGCGCTGCAAGGACTGCTCGCCGCTCGGCTGGGACACCCCCTACACGCGCCGGACGGGCAATGCCGGCGTCGTCCGAGACCTCATCTCAGGCGCGGACATCGCCATCGCCAACTTCGAGAATCCCGCGCCCGACAACGCGACCTGGCACACTTCGAAGACGGTCTTCACCGCCGAGCCGCGGCTCGTCGACGGCCTGGTCGAGGCCGGCATCGACTATGTGTCGATCGGCAACAACCACATTCGCGATGCCGGCGGCGCAGGCGTGCTCCAGACGATCAAGAATCTGACGAAGCGAGGACTCAAGGTGTCGGGTGCCGGGAAGGACCTCAAGTCCGCCCGCAAGCCGGCGATCCTGGAGGCGAATGGCATGAAGGTCGCGATCCTGGCCTATGACGCGATCGCCGGCTACTACTACGCGACGGCCACCAAGATCGGCAGTGCCCCGCTGAAGGGCACGTACGTGAAGCAGGACGTGGCCGCGGCGCGCAAGGCCGGCGCGGACGTCGTCATCGTCTTCCCGCACTGGGGCACCGAGTACGACCCGACACCGTTCGGGTCCCAGCAGAAGCTGGCCCGGCTGACCATCGACAGCGGCGCCGACATGGTCATCGGCAACCATGCTCACTGGGCCGCCGCGATGGAGATCTACAAGGGCAAGCCGATCTGGTACGCGCTCGGCAACTTCGTCTTCGACCAGACTTGGTCCGAGCCGACGATGGAGGGAATCACCCTGGAGCTGACGTTCCGTGGCCAGGAGCTCAGCCAGGTCCGGATGCGCCCGCACATCATCCTTGACAAGGCGCAGCCGAACTTCCTGGACCCGGCCGGCGACGGCCGGGTGGTGATGGGCCAGGTCTTCGGTGCGTCGAAGGGGCTGCTCCCCTGGTGAGGACCGGCCGAGCGACCTAGACGATCCCGGCGAACAGGTCCGTTT
>JBKJXL010000395.1:0-7731 GCA_046716225.1 Candidatus Limnocylindrales bacterium
AGGCTGAGGGCGGCCGCAGACGCGGCATCCGGCATCTCGGCGATGATGATGATGTCGTCCTCGCCCATGACCCAGTAGGTCGCGAGTAGCTTCCCGCCGACGCTCTCCCCGACCGCCTTGATCGCGGCTTCCCGGCCGGTGCCACCGTCCTTGATGAGCCCCGCCGCGCCAGTGGCCGTGTAGCTCGCCCGGAACAGGAATGTGGGCACGGGATCCTCCTTGGAACGCCGGGTCGCCCGTGCGTCGGAGCGACGCATCGTCGGCCAGCGTATGTCCAGTCACGATAGTCGAACGGCGACCCGAGGATCTCGTCAGCGACCCGGTCGGTCGGCGCGATCCTGCCAGGTGTCCATCTCCTGCTTCCTGGGCCGATCCCAGGCCGGATCTTGCCCCGTGAGAGGCCAGGATGGGCGACGGGGAGGCCAGGTTCACGCTCAGCTCCGGGCCGAAGCGGGTCGGAGACCACGCCCAAGGGGCACCACGTGGACGACTGGCAGGAATGTGACCAGATGGGTCGCACAATCCATGGTCAGGTCTTGCGCGGTCGCTCCACGAACGCCCGGAGGCGCTCCCGCACCTCGTCCGTCTCGAAGCAGGCGATCTCGCGGCGTTCCTCATCCAGCAATGCCGCTTCGAATCCCGCGTCCGTCCCGCGGGCGAACTCGGCCTTGATGTGGGCGAGACCGGCGGGCGGGTGGGTGGCGAGGTCGCGGGCGAGGGCCGCCGCCGCGTCGTCAAGCTCATCTGGTGCCACGACCCGCGTCACGAGCCCGATCCGTTCCGCCTGCGCGGCATCGATCCATTCGCCGGTCAGCAGCAGGTGGCGCGCCCAGCCCTCTCCGACGACGCGCGGCAACAGGTAGCTCATCCCGCTCGTGGGGCTCAATCCGATCGCCGTATCCGGCAGTCCGAACACGGCGTTGGTCGCGGCGATGCGGAGATCGCACGACAGCGCGAGCTCGAAGCCGCCCGCCAGGGCGTGGCCCTGGACCGCGGCGACGGTGGGGATGGTCAGCGCGCGCATCCGCCGGGCCAGCCCCTGGAGCTGCGCGATGAATGCGGTGAACGCGGACCGGTCCATCGCCAGCATCGCCTTGAGGTCCGCCCCGGCCGAGAACGCCGGACCGTTGCCCGCCACGACGAGGCATCGGATGTCCGGCGACGCCCCGGCGTCAGTGATGGCGTTCAGCAGGGCGTCCACGAGCGCGACGTCCAGGGCATTGCGAGCGTGCGGTCGGTCGAGTCGAAGCGTCACGACGTCGCCATCCCGCTCCACGACGAGCCCGGTCGCGGCGGTCACGTCGCGGCCCCCATGTACGCCCGGACGATCCGACGGGCCTTGGTCTCGGTTCGCGGCAGCGTGCCCGGCGCCACCAGCTCGATCTCCGGCGTGAACACGAGGAGATCGTGCATCCGCGCGGCGATCCGCGTCGCCAACCGGCCGGCGTCAGCATCCGACAGCGGTCCAGACAGTTGGACGCGGACCAGCGGCGCGAGGTCGTGTGGCGGCGCATCGCGCAGGACGACCTGGAACTCGCCGTCCGCCTCGGGCCGGAACGCTGCGACGACGCCCCCGACGGCGCCCGGGTACACGTTGATCCCCCGGACGATGAACATGTCGTCGCTCCGGCCCAGCACCGCGAATCGGAAGCCGGTCCGACCGCAGCGGCACGGCGCAGTCGTCACCCGGACGTGGTCATGCGTGCGCATCCGGATGAGCGGATGCGCCTGGCGATCGAGGGTGGTGAGGACCAGTTCGCCGACCGCCTGGTCCGAGAGCTCGATGACCTCGCCGGAGTCGACGTCGATGAGTTCCGCGAGGTAGGCGCCCTGCCCGACGAAATGCAGCCCATCGGCGGCATCGCACTCGGCCCCGATCGGCGCGGTCTCGCTCGTCCCGAAGATGTTGCGCGCCGCCATCCCGAACGCCACTTCGATCGACGCGCGCAGGCCCGGATCCTCGAGGCCGGCGTCGCCGGAGAACAGCCCTTTGCGGATGCGAAGGCTCGCCGGGTCGATCCCTTCGGCGCGACATGTGGCGGCCAGGTGGAGCGCGTACGAGGGCGTGGCGTACAGCACCGCATCCGTCCCCAGGTCCGACGCGACCTGCAGGAGGCGTGTGGACTGACCGATGCCGACCGGGGCGACGCACGCACCGAGGGTCTCGAACGTCATGTGGTCGTTCACGCCTCCCGCGTACAGGCTGTAGTTCATGCACTCGAACACGACGTCGCCCGGGCGCAGGCCGGCCGACCAGGCTGCCCGAGCGCCGATCTCGTTGTAGACGGCGACGTCATGTCGGGTCAGGGCCATCCGCATCGGGCGTGAGGTCGTGCCGCCCGTGGCCTGCATCCGGATGAGCCGGTCCACAGGCACTGCCTGGTTCGAGCCGAACGGCGGCTCGGCGTCCTGGGCCACCTGGAGCTCGGCCTTCTCCGTGAACGGCAGGGCGGCCAGGTCGTGTCGACCTCGGATGCGGCGCGCGTCCACGTCGGCATCGCGCCACTTCTCCCGATAGAACCTGCTGGCTCGCGCGGTGTAGTCGAGTTGGCGGCGGAGTCGTCGGGTCTCGAGGGTGCGGAGCGCGTGCGGCGCGATGGTCTCGAGGGGCTCGTTCCAAAAGCTCCGCTCGATCGTGCTCAGAGGGCGCGCATCCGGTTGTTCTTCGGATCATGCGTGATCTCGGCCAGGCCCAGGGCTTCCAGCAACGGCGGCATGTAGACGCCGAACCGACCGCGGAGGCCTTTCTTCAGGCCGTACCACCCACCCACCGGGTTGGCCTCGGAGCGCCCCCAGGCTTCGACCGTGCCCTCGGCGGCCGGCTTCTGCTCGTCGGCGCCACCGAGCGGGACCCAATCGCCGTTCGCTTTGAGCATCGCATGCAGGTCGTCGATGGCTCGCGCGTCGTACTTGAGCTGGGTGCCGCCCACCTGGCAGACGATCGCGGGCGGGTCGCTCGCGTCGTCTCGCCACATGCGGTACTCCGAGGTCCCAGGTGGGGTCTGCAGGACCCACGGGTCGTCCCTGCTGCCGGTTCCGGTCGCCATCGCGGGTCCTCCACTCCAGATCGGATCCGTGACACTCGGGCTACGGTACCGCGTCGATCACCGAATGGACAGAGGTCGCTGACCCGGCGCGTATCAGCGACCACCTGCGACGATGTTCGACCGGGATGCCGACATCGGGCCAGCCCTGGTCCGTCGTACGATGCGAATCGGCCATGGTGGAGGAGATCGGATCATGAGCGACGCAGATGGCGGTCAGACGACCGGCCAGATCATGCCCAAGCCCAGCGCGGCATCGATCGAACGGTTCAAGGCGGCGATGCCGGCCGATCCGCGCGTGTCGCTGCGGCTGATGTTCGGCAATCTCGCGGCGTTCGCGAACGGCTACATGTTCTGCGGCCTGTTCGGTGACGACGTATTCGTTCGCCTCGATGACGACGGCCAGGCACGGGTCCAGGGTGGTGGCGGGAGCGCGTTCGCGCCGATGCCGGGTCGCCAGATGCGCGGCTATGTCGTGCTGCCGGAGGCGGCCGTGGAGGATCCTGCGCGGCTGCGGGCGAGACTGACCGAGAGCCTGGCGCACACCGTCGCGCTCCCGCCGAAGGAGCCGAAGGCGAAGTCGAAGTCGAAAAAGCCCACGGCCTCCACGGGGTAGGTGGGACGAGTGGCACGGGACGTCGTGGTCGCCGTGCCGCCCCTCCTTCGTCACATGACGGGGAACGTCTCCGCGACCTGGACCGACGCGCCACCGTGCAGGACCGGGCAGCCCTTGGCGAGGGCGACCGCGGCATCAATGGACTCGGCCTTGATGATCGAGTAGCCCGACGGTCCGCCCGCGTCGTCAGTCACGGATCCGTCTGCAGCGAGCGTCCTGGTCGCGCCGGCCGGGTTACCGCCATCGACCAGCGCGTCGCCGATCGACCCGAACCAGTCGGTCCACGCCTGCATGACCTTGGCGCCCTCTTCAGGACTCTCGGGCATCGAGCCGCCGTGATAGACGAGCAGGTAGTTGTTTGACATGGTCGAACCCTCTTCCAGCATCGATCTTCGCGGTCATCTGCCGCGTTCACCGAGTCGACGAACGGACATCCCCCGAATCGACAGGTGGTTCGGTCAGGGTTCGCCGAGCCGCTCACCGGCTCGGACGGGCACCTCCAGCCAGTTCTCACGCGGCGCCAGCGGGCAGACCCAGCGCGGGTCGTATGCACAGGACGGGTGATAGGCGTAGTTGAAGTCGAGGATGAGCCGCTCGCCGTTGCCACCAAGATCCGCGCCCTTGATCGTGTCGAGCAGATAGCGGCCGGCGCCATAGGTCTCAGACCCGGACGTGCCGTCGCGGAATGGGATGAAGATCCCGCCGCCATAGACCGCGATCCAGTACACGTCGAGCTCGCCGATCGGCAGCCGCACCCGTCCGATCCGATCCAGGTCGAAGGACCGGCCGGCGAGGCTCGTCGCCGAGACCGGGCTGGGTTCGGCCGGTTCGACCGTCGCCTCGAATCGCAGGCCGGGGTCGAGATCCCAGTACGCGACGCCCGGGAATGACGCGCGGTCACCGACGGGCAACGGCGAGTCGGGGTGCGTCCGAAAGAGGTCGTCGCGGGCCGTGCGGTAGGTGGCGACCGCCCCGGCCGGATCGCGTTCCGACGTGGCACGGACATCGGCGTAGATGGCGGCGACCCGGCGTCGCCAATCGAGGAGGGTCATCGACACCGTGTCACCTCGCCCTGCGTGTCGGCCGAGTCTGACACGACCGATGGCCGGACCCATAGCCAGCCGAAGCTGACCGGGTCCGGCCATCGGGGAACGTGCCGGGTGGCCCGATGGACCACCCGACCGCGGTCAGTTCGCCGGCGGGAGGAGGACGCCGTCGATGATGTAGACGGTAGCGTTGGACGTCTGGACGTTGCCGCAGACGACCGTGGCCGAGCCATTCACGCTGAAGTCCTCGCCGCTGCCGGCGACCTCCAGCGTGCCGCCCTGCAGGGTGGTGTGTGTGCCGGCCAGGTTCTCCGGTGTCAGCCGGCCAGGGACGACGTGGTAGGTGAGGACCGTGGTCAGCAGTCCGGTCGGATCGGCCAGGGCCGCGTCCAGGGTCGCCTTATCCATGGCTTCGAAGCCGGCGTTCGCCGGGGCGAAGACCGTGATGTCCTCGGCGCTGTTGAGCGTGTCACCCAGGCCCGCCGCGCCGACGGCGGTCACAAGCGTGGACAGGGCCGGGTTGTTGGAGGCCGCCGTGGCGACCGGATCCATGGCCATGCCTTCGAAGCTGCCGGCTCCATCGGCCGGGACGCTCGCGCAGGCCGGGCCGAACGGGCCGTCCATCATCGCGGCGCTGGCGCTCGGCGCCATCGACTCGGGAGCCATCGACTCGGGGGCGGTGCTGGCGCCGCTGCCGCTACAGGCGGCGACGAGTGCTCCCGTGATGAGGAGCCCACCGAGGGCTCGAGTCCAGTTCGGGGTCTTCATGCGAAATCGCTCCTTGCTGTCGACCCACCTGGGGATCGGGTCGTGTGCTTCCTGGTCCGGCCATCTGGCCGGCTGGTTGAAAGGGCGAGGGTCAAGCGACCGTGACGACGACGCTGTGCCATCCGGTCGCACCGCTCGGAAAGGGTTCGCTGCGTGCCTCCGTTTGGATCACTCCGTCGCCATCGGTGGCACGAACCTCGATGGCGTGGTTGCCTGGGGCGGCGTCCCACTCGTAGACCCACTGGCGCCAGGTGTCGATCGAGCCGACCTTGGCAAGGCGTGCCTCGGTCCATGGACCACCGTCCACGCGGACCTCCACCCGCTCGACCCCGCGGTGCTGAGCCCACGCCACACCGCCCACGGCGACCGTCCCCGCGGCGAGGCGGGCGAGGGGCTTGGGGGCATCGATGCGCGACATCGTCTTGATGGGCGCCTCGGCAGCCCAGCCGCGCTGGACCCAGTACGGGTCGTAGGCATCGAACGTGGTGAGTTCCAGGTCCACGAGCCACTTCGTCGCGGACACGTAGCCGTACAGGCCCGGCACGACCATCCGCACCGGGTAGCCGTGGGCGGGTGGCAGGGGCTCGCCATTCATCGCGAAGGCGAGCATCGCGTCACGCCCGTCGGTGGCGATGACCGTTGGCGTCCCGATCGTGAACCCGTCCACAGAGGTGGATACGATCTGGTCGGCTCCGGGCTTGACGCCGGCGAGTTCGAGGACCGTCGCCAGCGGGACGCCGATCCAGCGCGCGCTGCCGACATACCGCCCGCCGACCACGTTCGAGACGCAGGTCAGCGTGATATCGCGTTCGATGGTGGGGAGCTCGACGAGTTCCGCGTAGGTCAACTCGACCTCGCGCTCCACCATGCCGTGGACGCGCAGCCGCCACGACGCGACGTCCACGACGGGGACGTCCAGGGCTGTATCGACCCGATAGAAGTCCGCGTTCGGCGTCGTGAACGGCGCCACGTCCGCGATGCCGAGGTCCACCCCGGCGGGCAGAGCGGGCGCCGGATCGAGTGGCATGGGGATCGGCGTGCTGGCGGCCGACACCGACGCGGCGCGACGCCCGGTCAGCACCGCACCGACACCGCCACCGATGACGACGAGGGCGCCGACTCCCGCCGCCGATACCAGGAACCGGCGCCGCGAGGTCATCGAGGTCGCGGTCCTCGTCGCCGAGCCGGCCGTACCGACAAGGGCGCGATGCAGGAGCAGGAGCACGATGGTCCCCGCGGCCGCGCCGACGAGTGACGGGATGGCGCTCGCGATCGTCGCGGTGGGCCGGAGGAGCGCCGCGGTCGCCCCGACGAGACCGAACGCACCGACGACGACGGCGGCGGCTCGAGGATGGCGGAGCGACACGAGCCCGATCGCCAGCGCCAGCACCGCGACCGTTGCCGAGATCCCGCCGAGGAGGGCGATCTTGTCGTTCGATCCGAAGGTCTCGATGGCAAAGCTCTTGAGCCACTCCGGGGTCAGATCGATGAACGTGCTGCCGACCGCCAGGAGAGGCGAGGACGACGGGCCGGTCACACTGGCCACGAGATGCCCGACAGCCACGGCCGTGGCCGCCGCGAGGAGGCCGGTCAGTGCGGCGGCGACGGCGAGGCCGCGCGGGCCGAAGACGCCATGGGAGTCAGAAGGGCGAGCGATGTCATGGGTGTCCACGCCCACGGATGCGCAGGGCATCCGGGATCGGATCATCGGACCCGAGCGGCACGGGGCCGCGGGTCGACGTCCGGCAGGCGAGAATGACCGCGACAAGATCGCACGGGGAGTCCCAGTTCCGACGTCGATCCCATGACCCCGGCCGCGCGACCTGTGTGGCGTCGGCGTCCCGGGCCGGCCCGGCCGCACCTGAACCCACTCGAGGCCTGATCCCATGTCGATCGGTTCGTTCGCCCGGTATCCGCTCCTGTTCGGCCCGTCGCCGGTCCAGCCGCTCGGACGGCTCAGCCGACACCTCGGTGGTGCGGCGGTCTGGGCGAAGCGCGACGACTGCAACTCGGGCATCGCGTTCGGTGGCAACAAGACGCGCAAGCTCGAGTACCTGGTCGCCGACGCCCTCGCGACCGGCTGCGACACGCTGGTCTCGATCGGCGGCGTGCAATCGAACCACACCCGCCAGGTCGCCGCGGTGGCCGCACACGTCGGCCTCGGCTGCGTCCTCATCCAGGAGAGCTGGGTGGACTGGCCCGACGCCGTCTACGACAAGGTCGGCAACATCCTCATCAGCCGGCTGGTGGGCGCCGA
>JBKJXL010000396.1:0-2584 GCA_046716225.1 Candidatus Limnocylindrales bacterium
CTCGTGTTGATGGTGGCGCCGGCCGACTGAAGCGCGGACTTGCACTGCGAACGGACGCTCGTGGCATGCTGTGCCTGACCCGGCTTGTCGACGGCGAGGCTGGCCCATGGCGGCGACGGAACGATCACCCGGTGGTTCTCCCGCGCAGGCGACGAACTCGAGGCTGTTCACCCCGGCGTTCATCGCTCTGCTGCTTGCTGAGTTCGCCTACTTCACGGCTGCGGGAATGGAGATCCCGCTCGCCCCGCTCTTCGCCGCCCGAATGCTCGGTGCTGATGAGGTGGGTGTCGGCATCGCGGTCGGCGCCCTCGCCTTGACGGCCTTGGTCCTGCGGCCGCTCGCCGGCAGGACGTCGGATCGGCGGGGACGCCGCCCGCTTCTTATCGGAGGAGCGCTGCTCTACGCCGTCGCAACGGCCGCCCACGCCGCGGCCCCCGATCTATCGGTGCTGATCGGTCTGCGCCTGGTGTTGGGTGTGGCCGAGGCGTTCTTCTTCGTCGCCGGCTTCGCGGCCCTGGCCGACCTCGCGCCCCCTGGCCGTACCGGCGAAGCATTGAGCTTCAACTCACTCTCGCTGTATCTCGGGGTCGCGCTGGGCCCGATCATCGGGCAGGCGCTCCTCGGCCTTGGAGGCTTCACCCTTGCCTGGTTGGGGGCGGCGACCCTCGCGCTTGCAGCGGCAGTCCTCGCCACCCGCATCCCGGAGACCCGCGAAGTCGCGCTGACCGCCGACGCTCCGGTCGTTCCGCTCATCCATCGCGCATCGATCGGACCCGGGCTCGGGCTGTTGAGTGGGATCGCGCCGATGGCCGGGTTCTTCGCCTTCGTCGCCCTCCACGCCGAGGCCATCGGATTCGTCGACTGGAGCCTGGTCCTGCTGGCGTTCGGATCGACCGTCGTCGCCACCCGGATCGTCTTCGCGAAGCTGCCGGATCGTGTTCCCCCGTAGCGGCTGGGATCGGTCGCGCTTGCGCTCACGTCCGCCGGGATCAGCGTGGTCGCGTTGGTCCCGACCAGCATCGGCCTGTTCGTGGGTACGGTCATCCTTGCCATCGGCGTGGCATTCACTACGCCCGCGTTCTTCTCCGCCGTGATCGCGCGCGCCGCACCGAACGAGCGTGGCGCCGCGATGGGCACGATGACGGTCTCGATCGATCTGGCGTTCGGCGCGGGCCCGTTGATCTTCGGGCTGATCGCAGCTGTGGGCGGCATCCCTGCCGCGTTCCTGGCGGGGGCGGCGCTGGCGGTGGGCGGGGCCGCGGGAGCCCTCATGGCGTCCCGGCGAACGCACGGCATCGCCCCAGGTTGAGGTCAGGCGGTTCGTAGCCGACCGACACGGGCCGGCCCACGCGCAAGGATGGGGGCGGCCTGCCGGCCCGTCGACCTTGCCCCATGCGCGATAGGCACGTCCGCCCGCCTTAGGGCCGCAGCCCCACGCTGGCGAGCTCCGCGCGAGCGAGTCGATCGTGGCGGCCGGCAGTCCAGTCGCCAAGCGGATCGGGCGTGTACTCGAGGAGGGTCGAGTAGTCGAGCCGGGTCATGGCCCGCATTGCGAGGGCGCGCTCGATGGAAGCGTCCGCGGCCTCCGGTGCCGTGCGGATCGCACGGTGAGCCGCCCGCATGCGCCGCACCCGATGCCAGCGCCATGGGACATACCGGACCAGCCAGGGCGCTATCGTCACGAGTGCGAGCAACAGCGCGAGCACGATCGCGACCACGAAGATGAACTGCTCCAGCTCCGTGCCGAAGTCGGACAGCGGCTGGCCAGCGCCGGCGAAGGCGTCGCGGGTGATGTCGCGGATCTGCGACCCGAGGAGCGGCAGGCCAGCCAACGAGTCGCCCAGGTCGCGCCCGCTTTGGACCATGGTCTGGCCGCCGGCATGGACGGTCCGGCCGGCCTCAGCGAAGCCAGCCAGGAACTGGAACAGCTGCCAGACGATGTTCCCCCAGAACGCCACCCACAGGAGAGTCGCGAGGTCCGCGACCTGCTCCCTTGCCCGCATCGCCCGTAACTCGCTCCAAACCTTGATCATCGTGGGGCTCTCCCGACTCACCGCTTCCGGCCACGGTCGCAAATGGATGGCAATCAACAAACGGCGGCGCTCTTGGCATTCGAATGCCGCGACTCCGCTCCACGTGGTGGCCGTTCGTCAATGGAGAGAGCCATGTGCATCATCGCGCGGATCGTGATATGCGAGCGATCGCCGGGTCCATCATGAGCCGCCTCGGCATCAGACCCACGACTCCAGTCCGCGCGAGGCCGCAGTCCGCCGCACGTGACGTGGTCAGTCGCTGGGACGTCCTCGAGCTCGGTCGGCGGGCGACCGCCGCCACGGCCAAGCCCGGGCGGCGGGTTCGAGCACTTCTACGGGTTCAACGCTGCTACGTTGTCAGCGTGGAGCTGGTTGAACGCGCCGAGCTACTTGCCGAGCTTCGCGCGTTGCTCGCACAGGCGCGCGGCGGTTCGGGGCGGGTCGTGCTGCTCGGTGGGGAGGCCGGCGTAGGCAAGACCAGCCTGGTCCGGGAGTTCGTCACCGGGGAGCCCGGACTCCGGATCCTCTGGGGCAGCTGCGAGCCCCTCCTA
>JBKJXL010000397.1:0-2996 GCA_046716225.1 Candidatus Limnocylindrales bacterium
CCGTCCGCCGCGGCCATCGAGGCAGTCGCTGACGGATTCACGTCGCGCGATCTGCCCGTGCCCCCGAACGAGCCCGACTGGCAGCGATTCCTGCTGCGGTTCGCCGGGGACCTCCATGCGGTCCTCATCGTCACCCCGCACGCGCTGCACCTGGCCCAGGCCACCGCCGCGCTCGAGGCCGGACTCGACGTCCTCCTGGAGAAGCCCATGGTCATGACCGCGGCAGAGGCCGAGGCGCTCATCGCGACACGGGACCGGACCGGTCGCCTGCTCGTCGTGGCGTTTCCCGGGAGCCTGTCGCCTCAGGTCCGGATGGCGGCGAAGATGATCGCCGAGGGTGAAGTCGGGCGGATCCTCAACATCGCTGCGGTCGTCTGGCAGGATTGGCGGACGAATGCCGCGGGGACGTGGCGGCAGATCCCGGCCCTGTCCGGCGGCGGCTTCCTGTTCGATACCGGCGCCCACATGCTGAACACCGTGGCCGATCTCGCCGGCGAGGACGTGACGCAGGTGGCGGCCTGGCTGGAGGACGATGGCAGTCCGGTCGATCTCCGTGCGGTCGTCATGGCCCGGCTGGCATCAGGGGCGCTCATCACGATGAACGGCTGCGGCCGGTCGATCCCGTCCCTCGGGTCGGACATCCGGGTCTTCTGCGAGGGCGCGACGCTGCGAACCGGGATCTGGGGCGAGCAGCTGGAACTCCAGCGGGCCGGCGAGGATGCCCTAACGCCCGTCACCTCGGTCGCGTCCCGGACGGTCTGGGAGCAGTTCCTCGCCGTCCGCGACGGACACGAACCGAATCCGAGCCCCCCCGAGGTGGGCCTCCGGATGGCCCGGCTGTGGGATGCCATCCAGGAGTCGTCGGAGCGCGGCGGCGCGGTCGTCAACCCGATCGGTGCGGGCAGCGCGAACACCTCGCAGCGGGTCGCGTCATGACCGTCCGGGTGACGGTCTGGAACGAGTTCCGCCAGGAGCGCTCGGATGCTCCGGTCGCGGCCGTCTACCCGGACGGGATCCACACGGTCATCGCAGACGGCCTGCGCGCCGCGGGCGGCTTCGAGGTTCGGGCCGCCACACTGGATGAGCCGGACCACGGCCTGACCGACGCCGTGCTCGCCGAAACGGACGTGCTGACCTGGTGGGGGCACGTGGCCCATGGCGAGGTCAGCGACGCCGTCCTTGAGCGAGTCCAGGCCCGGGTCCTCGACGGGATGGGCCTGGTCGTCCTGCACTCCGGCCACTTCTCGCGGATCTTCAAACGCCTCATGGGCACGACCTGCGACCTCAAGTGGCGGGAGGACGGCAGCCGCGAGCGGCTGTGGGTCGTGGATCCGTCGCATCCCATCGCCGAGGGCCTGGGCGAGTCGTTCGTCCTGCCGGAAGAGGAGATGTACGGCGAGCACTTCGACATCCCGACCCCGGACGAGCTGGTCTTCGTCAGCTGGTTCGAGGGCGGTGAGGTGTTCCGCAGCGGCTGTACATTCCGGCGCGGCCGCGGTCGGATCGTCTATTTCCGGCCCGGGCATGAGACCCATCCGACCTACTACGACCCCAACGTCCGGCGGGTCATCGCCAATGCCGCCCGCTGGACCGCCCAGCCCGGTGGCGCCCGTCCCTCGTTCGGGAATCGGCCGCCGGTCGAACCACCGGGTGCGCCTCCGGCTTGACGCCGCACCGGCGCGGGTGAAAGCTGGCACCCCAGCCCACACACCGAGGTCATCGTGCCCAGCCTCTTCATCGACGGCCAGTGGGTCGCCTCCGCGGACGGCGCCTGCAGTCCGGTCATCAACCCGTCCGATGCCTCGCTCGTCACCGAGGTGGACGTCGCCACGGACGCCCAGGTCCAGGCCGCCATCGCCGCGGCCCGGCGCGCCTTCGACCAGACCGAGTGGCCCCGGACTCCGACCGGTGATCGGGCGGCCCTGCTGGACCGCGTCGCCGGGCTGATCGACCGGGACCTCGAGGAGATGGCCCGGCTGGAGACGCTAAACACCGGCAAGGCGATGAGCGAGAGCCGCTGGGACATGGGCGACGTGGCGCGCGTGTTCCGCTACTACGCGCAGCTCGCCGACAAGGACCTGGGCCGCATGGTGGACCCCAGCACGCCGACCGCCCTGTCGCGGATCGTCCACGAACCGATCGGCGTGTGCGGTCTGATCGCGCCCTGGAACTACCCGCTGCTGCAGCTCAGCTGGAAGATCGCTCCCGCGCTGGCCGCCGGGAACACCGCGATCATGAAGCCGGCCCAAGTCACGCCGCTGACCGCGATCCACCTGACGCGCCTGCTCGAGGAGGCGGGGACGCCGCCCGGGGTGGTGAACCTCATCCTGGGTCCCGGCGAGCGCGTCGGCCAGGCCCTCGCGGACAGTCCGGACGTGGACATGGTGTCGCTGACCGGCGGCCTGACGGCTGGCCGCTCGCTCATGCGCGGCGCCGCGGTCAACGTGAAGCGCGTCGCCCTGGAGCTCGGTGGCAAGAGCCCCAACATCATCTTCGCCGACAGTGACTTCGAGACCGCCGTAGACAATGCCCTCACCGCGGCGTTCACCCACTCTGGCCAGGTCTGCTCGGCCGGTTGTCGCGCGATCGTCCAGGACGAGATCTACGACCGATTCGTGGCCGAGATCGCCCGACGCGCCGATCTGATCCGCGTGGGACGAGGCCTGGACGACAGCACGGAGGCCGGCGCGCTCATCAGCGCCGAGCACCGGGCGAAGGTGGAGGCCCACGTGGCCGCCGCCATCGCCGAGGGAGCGCGCCTCGTGGCCGGGGGCTACCGACCGACCGACCCGGAGCTCCAGGACGGCTTCTACTACCGTCCCACGGTCTTCGCCGATTGCACGACGACGATGGACATCGTCCAGCAGGAGGTCTTCGGGCCGGTGCTGACGATCGAGCGCTTCTCCACGGAGGAGGAGGCGATCGCCCTCGGCAACGACACGACCTATGGACTGGCGGGGGCGGTCTGGACCGCCGACGCGAGCCGTGCCCAGCGC
>JBKJXL010000398.1:0-2966 GCA_046716225.1 Candidatus Limnocylindrales bacterium
GCGATCGTGTCCTGCACCTGCGTGCTGACCCGCTGGAGGGGCCGCCCGAAGACGATGGCCACGACGATGAGCGCCGGCGCGAGCAGCAGCACGATGAACAGCAGCGATGGACTGAGCGTGAACAGGATCACGATCGAGCCGACGAGGCCGATGACCGACGACAGCAGCTGGGTCACGGTCTGGGTCAGCATCGTCCGGACGATCGTCACGTCGTTCGACAGGCGAGAGATGAGCTCACCCACCCGGCGGCTGGCGTGGAAGTCCAGCGACAGCGTCACGAGCCGACCGAACAGCTCGCCCCGGAGCTGGGCGACCACCCGCTCTCCGACCACGCCGAGCAGGTATGTCTGGAGGAACGAGCCCACCGCCTGGACGCAGAACAGCAGGAACAACAGGACGATGAGCTGGTCCAGGCCGGCCGGGTCGCCGCCGACGACGACCTGGCTCGTGATCCCGGCGATGACCAGCGGGAACAGGAGACCGAGCCCGGACGAGACCACGAGCGCGACGATGGCGATCGAGAACGGGAGCCAGTGCGGGCGGAGATAGGCGAACAGGCGCGACCAGGGCACACCGCCGAACCCACGGACTTCGCGGACGACCGCGCCGGCGTCGGTCGGGACACGGGCGAACTGCTGGCTCATGCGGACTGACGGGGCATGGCCCGATGATGTCAGGTGCCGCAGGAGAACGCGTAGTAGATCGGTATGTCGAGCCCGATGTGAACGGCGATCGGCAACAGCAACGACCGCGTGCGGATGGCGATGATGCCGGCGACGAGCCCTCCAACCCCGAGCGCCAGGCTCAGGAGCATGCCGTTGCCGACCACGTCGGGACCCGAATGGGCGAGACCGAACACGACGGCTTGGCCGACCAGGGCGGGTCCGACGCCCATGACCTTCGACGACCAACCCAGGAGCGCGCCGCGGTAGATGACCTCCTCCATCGTGCCGTTGGCGATGGCGAAGACCAGGGCCGGCAGGATCGCGCCGACGAATGTCAGGTCATAGCCGACGTCGCCGAAGAACGGACGCGCCAGGATCGGCCCCAGCACGAGGGCGATGGGTCCGCTGACGAGGAACCCAAGCACGGACCAGCGGACGACGGCCCGCGCCCGCCGGCGCAGCAGCAGCGATGCGCGAGTCGCCTTGAGCGCCAGGGTGAAGCCCAGGAGCGATGCGAGGACGACGGTCGCTTCGAGCAAGCGCTACATGGCGACCGGGGACGTCAGTGACGCACAGTCGGAGCCGTCAAGGGCCGCTGTCGGCGCGGGCCACAGGCCCCACGTCAGGCTGACGGCGACCGGCACGGCGGCGGCCCAGGCCCAGCGGACCGGGGCCTCGCGACCCATCGCCACGGCGGCACCCGCGATCGACACGACGAGGATCGGGACCCGCAGGACCGGGAACACGGCCGCCACGGCCAGCAGGGCGAGCGGCACCATCGCACGCGCGAAGTCGCGCCAGTCCGGTGGGAGCGCCGACAGTCGTCGCATCCGGACCGGGGTCAGACGTTGCTGCCCGTGACGACCAGCAGGACCGGCCCGGAGCGGTCGGCATCGGCGAGCAGGCCGGCCCAGCCGGCAGCCGCGGCTCCCTCGACGGTGATCCCAAGCTCCTCGGTCAACTCCGCCTGTGCGGCCTGGATCGCGTCGTCCGAGACGGTCAGCATCGCGTCGACCCGACCGGGAAGCAGCGCGACGGCCGCCGGGATCGCGATCCGTGAGGCGATGCCGTCGGCATAGGTCGCCGCGGCCTCGGTGTCGATCGGCCGTCCGGCACGCCAGGAACGGGTCATCGCATCGGCGCCTGCCGCCTGCACGCCGACGATCCGCACCTCCGGGACCGCATGCCGCAGCCACGATCCCATCCCGATCAGCAGTGCGCCGTTGCCGACCGGGACGATGGCGGACGTCGGTGCGGGCAGGTCGTCGCGGGCGACCGCGTCGGTCACTTCGAGTGCCGTTGTCGCGGCACCGGTCGAGATCCGTGCGTCGTCGCCATCGACGAGCGACTCGGCGCCATGCGCCACGGCCCAGTCCTCGGAGGCACCGCGGGCGTCGTCGAAGTCATCGCCGGTCTCGTGGACTGACGCCCCGAGGGCGCGCATCCGGGCGACTTTCGCGCGGTTGGCCCGGATCGAGCAGAACACGACCGCCGGGACTCCGAGCGCTCGGGCGGCGAAGGCGACGCCCTGGCCGAAGTTGCCCGCGCTGACGCAGACGACCGGTCGGGATGGTCCGATCCTCCCCTCCTCCACCAGGCTGCTGACCGCGACCCAAGTGCCACGGCCCTTGAACGAGCGGATCGGGTTGGCGGTCTCCACCTTCACGATGACCGGGGCGCCGGCACGGGTCGTGAGGCCTTCATGCACGTACTGCGGGGAGCCGCGGAAGGCGGGATGGATCCGAGCGTGGGCAGCGCGGATCGCCTCGGGGTCCAGGTGGGGACTGTGCAACATCGCCGGACCCTTCGATCGCGCGGAATCAGGCCGGGCACACAGAAACGCCCGAAGGAACCGCCGGTCCGTAGTCGACGCCGCTGATTTGCATCCGCGACACCGCTTTCGGTCTGGGGCCCCTTCGGGCAAGACCTACGATAGCCGACGGGTGTCATGGCCCGCTACGGGGTTATCCACGAGTTTCGGCGAAGTCGCGGCCTTTTCGAGCGGGTTGTCCACAGGCTGTCCACGAACGCGCCGTCGATCAGCCCTCGTCGAGCTCGAGCGGCCAGTCCGCGCTGTCTTCGGCCGAGAACGGGAGTCCGCGAGCGTCGATGGCCAGGGAGCGTTCGGCGCCCTGGGCGGTGAGCGTCCAGGCCCCGTCGGAGCGGCGCTCGAAGCGGACGACCGTCTCGCGGAGCGTGAGATCCGGCGCGATCGCGAGGGAAGGCACGTCGTGGCCCTCCCCTACCCCGACGCTGGCGGCGAGCCGATGGGCCGTCACGGCATCCGCGATCGGGCGCCCG
>JBKJXL010000399.1:0-4694 GCA_046716225.1 Candidatus Limnocylindrales bacterium
GCCGGCCTGCCCGTCCCGCGCGCGGACCTGGTGGACACGGAGGAAGGCGCCGTCGCCGCGGCCAGGCGGATCGGCTTCCCGTGCGTCCTCAAGCCGCTCGACGGCAACCACGGCCGTGGTGTCCACCAGGACCTTCGCTCGGAAGAGGCGGTGCGAGCCGCGTACGATGGCGCGCTTGCTCAGAGCCGCGGCGGCGACGTCGTCGTGGAGTCCTATGTCGCCGGCAACGACTACCGCTGCCTGGTCATCGGCGGCAAGGTCGCGGCGATCGCGGAACGCGTCCCGGCCAGCGTGACCGGGGACGGCGAGCACACGGTCCGTGGGTTGGTCGACATCGCCAACAGCGACCCGCGTCGCGGCATCGGCCACGAGAAGGTCCTGACCCGGATCAAGGTGGACGAGGCGGCCGAGGGTCTGGTCCGTTCCCAGGGCTACGGCCTGGACGACGTCCTGCCCGAGGGCACCTGGATCAAGCTCGCCCTCACGGGGAACATGTCGACGGGCGGCACCTCGATCGACCGAACGATGGAGGCACACCCGGACAACGTCGAGATCGCCGAGACGGCCGCCCGGATCGTGGGCCTCGACGTCGCCGGTATCGACTTCATCTGCCCGGACATCACCCGGCCCGTCCGGGAGACCGGCGGGGCGATCGTCGAGGTCAACGCGGCGCCAGGCTTCCGGATGCACACTCATCCGACCGAGGGCGAGCCGCAGTACGTCGCGCGGCCGGTCATCGATTCGCTGTTCCCAGCCGGATCGTCGGCACGGATCCCGATCGTGGCCGTGACCGGCACCAACGGCAAGACGACGACCGTCCGGATGCTCGCCCACATCATGAAACTGATGGGCCGGCGGGTCGGGATGACCAGCACGGACGGCATCGTCGTGGACGGCCGGCTCATCAAGAAGGGCGACATGTCGGGGCCGAAGTCGGCCCAGATGGTGCTCCAGAACCCGACCGTGGACACCGCGGTCTTCGAGGTCGCCCGCGGTGGCATCCTGCGCGAGGGCCTCGGCTACGACCGCAACGACATCGCGATCGTGACCAACGTCACCGGCGACCACCTTGGCCTCGGGGGCATCGATTCCATCGGCCAGCTGGCGAACGTGAAGGGCGTCGTGGTCGACGCGGTTCCTCGTTCCGGGACGGCGGTGCTCAACGCCGACGACAGCCACGTCTACCGGATGGGCCGGCACTGTGCCGGGCGGGTGGTCCTGTTCAGCATGTCGATGACGAAGGGTGAGGACGGCTACGACCGGGTGGATGGCCACACGAGTCGCGGCGGCGCGGCGTTCCGGCTCGAACAGACCGACGAAGGCGAACTGATCGTGCTCAAGCTCGGGTCACGGACCATGCCGGTGCTGTACACCCATCTCATCCCGGCCACGTTCGGTGGTCGGGCACGGATGAACGTCGCGAATGCGCTGGCCGCGGCCGCGGGAGCGTGGGCCGCCGGCGCGCATCTGCACGACATCCGCCAGGGTCTGCGCACGTTCTCGACGTCGTTCTTCCAGGCCCCGGGCCGCCTGAACCTCGTCGATGCCGGGGGCGTGCGAGTCGTCATCGACTACTGCCACAACGTCGATGGAATGCGTCAGCTGGCCGACTTCGTGAACCGGATGATGGTCGATACCCAGACCAAGGCTGGGCGGATCGGGACCCGCGGCGGCGGCACCCGGACGGGCCGCGCGATCGGCGTGCTGGGCATCCCCGGCGATCGCCGTGACCAGGACCAGCGCGACTACGGCGCGATCGCCGCCGGCGCCTTCGACGAGGTCATCGTCCGCGAGGACAAGAACCTGCGCGGACGGCGGCCCGGCGAGACGGCCTCGAACGTGCTCGAGGGCGTGCGAGCGGCGAAAGCGGCCGGCACGGCGCGGGCGACGCGCTCCGAGAAGATCCTGGAGGAGCTGGCTGCGGTTCGCACGGCGCTCCGGCGCGCGGTGCCGGGCGATCTCGTGGTCTGCTGCGTGGATGACGCGATCGCCGTCTACCGCGCGGCGATGGCGGCCGCCGGGACGTCGCGTGGCGGGACGGCCTTCGCCGACCCAGGCGAACTGGAGGCGCCAGAGGGGTAGGGCCAGGCCCGAGGCGAGAACGCCCATGCCCGACGCGAGAACGCGCCAGGCCCGAGGCGAGAACGCGCCAGGTTCTGCTCAGAGCCAGTGTTTTCGGCACATTCGGGGCCGGCGGCGTCGTAGTCCGGGCTGTCAGCCAGCAACCGAGCGTCTAACGGGCCGTGATGTGCTCCAACGTCTGCTCTGAGCAGTGGTCACGACACGGGCAAGGCGGCCAGTGCATTGATCCTCTCGGGCTCTGAGCAGACATCCGCGAAGGGCCGCCGACCGCGGGCACGCCCTCCGGCACGACCGTGAATGGCGGCCAGGCCGCCTGGCCGGTATCGTGGTACACGTGAGTAGGACGCACGATGTCTGCTCACAGCCAGTGATTTCGAGGGTTCCGGTCGATTCGCGGGCAAGAAGTCGTCGCGATCCGGACTGTCAGCCCATGTCGACACGCGAATCTGGGCGTCTGGTGCGTCTATCCCGGCTCTGAGCCGCCGCCGCGACCGTGAACCCGCGGCCCGTGCTGGACCCTCGGGCTCTGAGCAGACATCCGACGGCCACGGTCTCCCACTCGTGTCCGAGGAACCTCGCGGAGACTCGGGGCCTGGACTAGGTTGCGTCGCCCCGCTGCACGACGCGGATGATCACCGCGATCTCGAGGATCGCCACGAGGATCAGGAACAGACCGATCGCCATCTCCACGGACTTGGCCCTCCGACGGATGCCTGGCGGGCCGATCAGCCCGCGCTCCGCGGCATCGTGCACCCCCGACGCGACCGGCGCAAGGTCCCCTGCGGCGCGCTCGAACGCCGACGTGGCCCTCAGCCGCGGCGCGGTCGTTCCTGGAGGCGTGGGACCAGCTCGGTGAGTTCGGACGTCACGTCCACCGGCCGCGCTCCGAGGTCGGCGAGGAGATCGAACACCTGGTCACGCTCGGAGTGGCACATCAGCACGATCACGCGCGCGGCGTCGTGCCGGGACCCGCCTACCGGGCCGCCGGTGCCGCCGTTCAGCTCGGAACGCAGCGCCGCGGTCTCCGAGTCATAGATGGGCACCGCTGTCGGGTCGCCGCCCCCGGCCACCACCCCGACCAGCAACTCGCCCACGACCGACTCGGGCGTCCGCCCGCGCAGGTACCCGAGCGTCTGCTTGACGGCCACGCGCTGCGCTCGCTCGGCCGCGATCTTGCCGATCCCTCGGAGGGTGTCGTCGGGTCGATCGCCGGCGGTGCCGATGATGACCGTGATCGGCGCCGCCCGACCGGCCGCGCCTCCGGCGATGCCCTCGGCCACGTCCAGGACCGCCGAGATGCCGGCCTCGTTGTGGGCGAAGTCCACGATGATCACCTTCGCACCGAGGCGGAACAGGTTCAGCCGGCCCGGCGATCGATCCGTGTCCGGCCTGAAGTCGACGAGGCCGTCGCGGACCTGCTCGATCGTCGCCCCCAGGCCGCGCGCCCCGCCGGCGGCTGCCAGCGCGTTCGCCACGTTGTGGCGCGCCAGACCGCCGATGGTGATGGGGATCCGCCGGATCTCGGCGATGTCGGTCTCCTCGGGCCCGTTCGCTTCCACGAGCCAGCCGCCGCGAACCACGTACGCCCGGCCGCCCCGCTCGACGTGCCGCCGGACCACCGGCGAGCCGCCGTCCGGCAGGAGCGAGAAGTAGGCGACGTTGGCGTGCACGCGACGAGCCACCGCGGCCACGTACGGGTCGTCGCCGTTGAGGACGACCCAGCCGTCCCGTTTGGTGATCCGGCAGATCGTCGACTTCACCTCGGCCAGCTCTGGGAGGGTGTGGATGCCCTGCAGGTCGAGGTGATCGGACGTGACGTTCGTGAGCACGCTGGCATCGTTCGACTCGTAGCCGACGCCACGCAGGACCATCCCGCCACGAGCGGTCTCGAGGACGGCCACGTCCAGGTCGCGCCGCGCGAGGATCTGCTGGGCGCCGCCGGGTCCGGTCCAGTCGCCCGGCTCGACCATCCGCTCATCCACGAGGACGCCGTCCGAGGTGGTCGTCCCGACCCGCCGGCCGGCCAGCAGCAGGATGTGCGACAGGAGCCGCGTGACGGTGCTCTTGCCGTTCGTGCCCGAGATCGACACGATCGGGATGGTCCGGTCCGCATCGCGGATCCAGGACGGTGGGGTCGTGCCGGCCTCGTCGATCCGTGCCGTCCAGCGGGCCAACAGACGTTCCTGCGCGCCCGTCAGATGGGCCGTCGGCACAGGCGAGACGTCGCGTTCGGCGAGTGTGAGGGCGGCATCGGTCAGCGTCACGGAGCGTTCGAGTCCGGTCCACGGGAACGTGACGATCCAGTGCCCCGGGTCCGACGAACGGTGGACCGCGAGTCCTCGGCGGCCTTCGCCGTGCTCCAGCCGCAGCCGTCGGATCCAGGCCACCACACCCGCCACGTCGTTCGGCCACTCGCGCGCCGGGATGTCCGCCCCCAGTCGGACCAGGGCGTGCCGCCCGGGATCGCGCTGGCCGTACCAGGTCCGCCGCCTGCCGACAGCCACCTCGAGCTTGACCACCGGTTCCAACCGGTAGACATTCGGGCCCTCGAGCAGACGCGTCTCGACCAGTCGCACGGTCCCGGCAGGATAGCAAGCCGGCAGGGGCTAGAC
>JBKJXL010000400.1:0-7738 GCA_046716225.1 Candidatus Limnocylindrales bacterium
ACCCTGGTCGAGGAGGACGGAACGACCCGCCACCTGGAGCGAGACGAGTTCAGCGTCGAGGTGACGAAGCGCTGGACGAGCGCGGCGACCGGCGCCGACTACCCGGCCGGCTGGCGGATCCGGATCCCCGATGAAGACCTGTCGATCTCGCTCACGCCCACGGTCGCCGCCCAGGAGCTGGACACGCGCGCGACGACCGGCGTCATCTACTGGGAGGGCTCGCAGGTCGTGACCGCCACGCGCGGGACCATGCGGCTGGGTGGTGAGGCTTACGTCGAGCTGACGGGCTACGGGCCGTCCGTTGTGAGCGAGTAGCCGCTACGGCTTGAGCGGGGCCAGACCGGCAGCGGCCACGATCTCGTCGGCTCGTGTGTCGAGGGCCGGGAGCTTCGCCAACAGCGCAACCATCCGCTTACCCGCGGCTCGATAGGCTGTGGTATTGGAGACGGACGCCTTGAGGCTGGCCTGCGAGGCGTCGCGGACCCTGGCATAGAACGACCCGAGGTCGGCCGAGAGGGCGGCGGCCTCCGGCCACGGCGCGATCGATGGAGCGATGTAGACCCCGAACAGGACGTCCGCGGACATGGCTCGGAGGATCCGGGCGACGTCGATGCCCTCGGTGCTGCGGGCGCCCAGGATGCGGTCGAGCTCCGCCGCGTAGGCGGTGAGGCGCCCGTTGACGACGGTCGCCTGGCGCAGGGCAGAGACCGCTTTCGATGGGATCCCGACGTCGGCCGGCAGTACGGGCGCGATGCTGGCGGCCGGGACGGTACCGCCACTCGCGGCGGGCGTCGTGATGGTCGCAGCGGTGCCCGGCGACGCCTGACGTCCGCCGACGACGATCATCGCGCCCCCGCCCAGGAGCGTGCCGGCGACCAGGCCGACCGCCATGAACCCGAGGGCGAGCTTCGCCCGGACGCCCACGATGAGCCGCGTCCCGCAGCCCGGACAGAACGTGGCGCCGTTGGCGAGCGGGCGGGCGCAGTTCGGGCAGTTGAAGACATGCGGATCCACCTCGCCGATCGCGAGCGGCTCAGGTCGTCGGGACGGCTGCGAGCGCGATACCTTGCCGAACTTGCGCAGGGCGCTGTTGATCGCCATTTGGTGGAGTGTGGATGGGACTGGTGCATCCGCCCTCCCGCACGATCGTCCCGCCGGCAGTCGTACGTTCGGCCGGCACTGGCGTGAGCGATGGGCCGAGCGGCTCGTTCGGTCGGGCCGTATGGCTCATGGCAGGCGCGGCCGGCCTGGCGACTATTCCCATATACCAGCAGTATTGTGTTTACGCCGACCGGAGGTCCAAGATGCGTCGCCTGTTCCCGATCGTCACCCTCAGCCTGTTACTCGTCGCCGTCTCGGCGTGCGCTCAGGCCAAGGCCCCGACGTGGACCTATCCGCCAGAACCCGCAGGATCGTCAGGCCCGGCCACCGCAGCCTCCCCCGATCCGGCCAGCCCGGCGGCCCCGGCGGCCGTGGCCGGGACGCTAGAGATCGAGTCGTTCGATCTCGGTTTCACGCCGAAGGACCTGACCGTCGACACTCCCGGTCGCTATGCCGTCAAGCTCACCAACACCGGTGCCGTCATCCACGACGTCACGTTCCCGGCCGGTGAGACCACTGGCACGGTGGCCGGTAGCGCCACCGGCTCGGTCGAGATCGACGTCCCCGAAGCCGGGGTCGCCTTCATCTGCTCGATCCCCGGACACGCGGCGGGCGGGATGACCGGCACCATCTCCGTCAAGGGGGGCACGGCGGGAGGTGGCGACGATGAGGGTGGCGCTGCGCCCTCCGTCGACGTGGCGGCCGACCCGAACGCCCCGGCGCCCGTGGTCTTTGACGCGACCGCCCCGGCGCGACTGCCCGAGGGTCAGGTCCACGACATCGACCTCGTCATCACCGAATCCAAGATGACCGTCGCGAAGGGCTTCGTGCAGTCGGTCTGGACGTTCGGCGGGACCGTGCCGGGACCGGTCATCCGGGTCACCGTGGGCGACACGATCCGCGTGCACCTCAAGAACCCGGCCGAGAGTCAGCTGCCGCACTCCATCGACTTCCACTCCAGCCAGGTTGCCTGGAATGACGAGATGACCTCGATCGACCCGGGCCAGGAAAAGGTCTATGAGTGGACTGCCGATTACGCCGGCGTGTGGATGTACCACTGCGGGACGCCGCCTGCGCTCCATCACATCTCGAACGGCATGTACGGCATGGTCATCGTCGAACCGAAGGGCGGCCTGCCCAAGGTCGACAAGGAGTTCGCCCTCGTCCAGAGCGAGTGGTACCTGGGCGCACAGGGCGAGATCACCAGCCTGGAGAAGGCGGCCGCTGCCGCCCCGGCGCCGGACTACGTCGTCTTCAACGGCGTCGCCAGCCAGTACCTGGACGCGCCGCTCAAGGTCGAGACCGGCGAGCGGGTACGGATCTTCGTCTTGGATGCCGGGCCGAGCATCGATAGCTCGTTCCACATCGTCGGCACGATCTTCGACACTGTCACAAAGGAAGGGATCCACCTGGTCAAGGGCAACGACGGGAACTGGGGCTCACAGGCCATGGACCTGTCGCCCGCCCAGGGCGGGATCGTGGAGTTCACGACCGCGGAGGACGGGCTGTATCCCATCGTCACCCACGCCTTCAACTTCGTCGGGCGTGGAGCGCTCGGCCTGATCCAGGCGGGCGACGGCGATCCGCTGAACTAGACAGTGGCCCGTCGGCCCGGTCAAGACCGCAGGGGGTCGCCTGATCCGTCGCATATCGACGCCATCATTGCCGGGACCGCTTCACCGGGCTCTTATCGCGACCCGAGCCTCGATCAGAGACCGCCGTGAGCGTGGGTACCGCTCATCGGGAGCGTCCCGCGACCACCAGTGGGCGCCGCTGCGCTCACCCTAGCGATGGCGTCGATAACGATGGAGTGAATGCCGGGCCGGGTGCCCCCGGGGCCGTGTCCGGGATCCTCCCACTCATTGAGACTG
Organism: Candidatus Limnocylindrales bacterium; assembly: GCA_046716225.1. GTDB lineage: Bacteria > Chloroflexota > Limnocylindria > Limnocylindrales > CSP1-4 > SPCO01. The sequence goes on from JBKJXL010000400.1 coordinate 2,973, forward strand.
TGTCTCAATTCTGGTAGTCTGAGGGCATGGAGTCGCCCACGGCCATCGTCACCGCCCTGGACCGCGCGGGCTACCGGCTCACGGAGCCGCGTCGATCGCTGGCGGCGCTCATCGCCGAGCAGGACGGCCACTTCACGGCGGCGGCTCTGGTGGATGCCGCACGCGAGCGGCGACTGGATGTGGGTCGCGCGACCGTGTTCCGGACCCTTGAGGTCCTCGAGGATCTCGGCGCGATCGAGCGCCTGGACCTACCCTCCGGAGACCATGCCTACGTCGGCTGCGAGCCGGCTCACCACCACCACGTCGTGTGTTCCGGCTGCGGCCGGACCGACGAGATCGACGACGAGGGACTGCGCGCGGTCGTGGCGGATGTCGCGCAGCGGACGGGCTACCGCGTGGACGAGCACCGCCTGGAGCTCTTCGGCCTGTGCCCGGTCTGCCAGACGGCGGGGTCCGACTGATGCCGGCCGCCGCGCTCCTGGTCTCGCTCGGCGCATTCCTGTCGGCCTTCGCGGGCGGTTGGCTCGCGCTCCGGGCGGTGCGCTACGTCGGGATCATCATCGCCGTCGGGGCCGGGATCCGGATCGGGGCGGCGTTCTTCGATCTCATCCCCGAGTCGGTCGAATACCTCGGTTCGCTGCAGATGGCCATGCTCTGGACGGCGATCGGCTTCCTGGCCTTCTATGCCGTGGACAAGCTCACCTCGCTGCACGTCGGCCACGAGACCGCAGCCGAGCTGGACCATGACGAGGCGACCCACCAGCATGTCGGCGTCGCGGGCGCCGTCGGCATGGGCATCCACAGCTTCCTCGACGGTATCGCGCTGGCGGCCGGCCTCGCCGTCGGCGGTGGGACTGCCGTCGTCATCGCCGTCGTGGTCATCGTCCATCGCTTCAGTGACGGGATCGGCGTCGTCAGCTTCCTGTTGGCGGGCCGCGTACCCAGGAACATCGCGTATCGGTGGCTGACGCTCGTGGCGATCGCGCCGATCGCTGGCGTCCTGCTCGGATCGCTGGTCCACGTGCCTGATGAGGTCCTGGGCGCACTCCTCGCGTTCTTTGCCGGGTTCTTCCTGTATGTCGGTGCCGCCGAACTCCTGCCCGAGGCCCACCGGCGGGACCGCTCGCGTTGGATCGTGATGGCGACCATCGGCGGTGCCGTCGCGATCTACCTCTTCTCGGTGGCCGTCGGCGCCATCGGTATCGAGGCGCACTGACCGAGGCGGGTTCTCGCGCGTCGTCTGCTCAGAGCCCGAGAAAAACGGCATTTGGGTCCGAGGACTGTCGCAGCAACGGCTCACAGCCCGCGCCTGAGCGGATCGAGCCGCGAACCGTGCGCTTGTTCTGGCTGTGAGCCCGAGCCAAGGCAGATCGAGGGCGAGCGCGACCGACTAGTGCTGGATTCACTGGCTCTGAGCAGAACTCGAGCACGGGCGCTCCGCCCTACCCCTCCAGCGCGGCCTCGAGTTCGTCGCGGGTGGGCATGCCCTCGCGGGCGCCGGCACGGGTGACGGCCAGGGAAGCGGCGGCGACCGCTCGTCGGGCCGCGTCCTCGAGTGACAGGCCGGCGGCGAGACCCGCGGCCAGGGCGCCGTTGAGCGTGGCGCCGGCCCCGACCGTGGCGACGGCCCGGACCGCACGGGCAGGGATGGCCGTCGACCTGTGGGGCGTGTCGAGTCGCGCACCGGCCGCGCCGAGTGTCACAAGATAGGTCGACGACGCGCCAGCCGACCGCAGGCTCGCGATCGCCGCGATGACGTCGGTCCCGTCGGCGAAGCCGGCGAGCGATGCGAGCTCACCCTCGTTCGGCGTGACGACATCGGCCGCCTCCAGGATCGCGGCGGTGAGCCCGGACGCCGGCGCCGGGTTGAGGATGGTGGTCGCGCCGGCAGCCCGTGCGAGCTCGAGGGCTCCCAAGACCGAGGCCGTGGGGATCTCGTGACCTGCCAGGACGACGTCGCCGCCGACGGGTGCCAGGTCGGCCATCGCCGCGCGCACGACAGCCGGGGTCACCGCGCCGTTTGCACCCGAGGCCACCGCGATGCTGTTCTCACCCTGCGCGTCGACCAGGATCAGGGCCACGCCGGTCGCCTCGCCAGGCAGGGTCAGGAGCTGCGTGAGATCGATGCCTTCCGCCGCCAGGGCGGCCCGCGCCTGCATCCCGAACGCATCGTCGCCGACCGCCCCAACGAAGACCGTTTCAGCCCCCAGCCGAGCCGCGGCGACCGCCTGGTTGCCGCCCTTGCCGCCATGGTGCTGGGCGAACCGCCCACCGATGACCGTCTCGCCGGGTGCCGGGAGCGTGTTGGCGGTGACGACCAGGTCGACGTTGACCGACCCGACGACGATGACGCGGCCCATCGCGCCGGGCCTAGGAGCCGGTGACGAACTCGCCGCCGTCGACGCTGATGATGTCGCCATTGATGAATTCGGTGCCGTCGCCGGACAGGGCGAGGATCGCGTTGGCGACGTCCTGCGGCGTCGTCATGCGGCCCGTGGGGTTCCGCTTCATCGTGACGTCGATCATCGTCTGCGATTCGGGGATCTTGAGCAGCGCCGGCGTGATCGTCACGCCCGCCCGGATGCAGTTGGCGGTCGCGCCGGTGCCATGTCGAGCCAGCTCCATGGCGAGCTGGCGGACGTGTGACTCGAGGGCCGCCTTGGCGCTCTAAACGACGACGTACGAGGGCACGACGCGCGTCGAGCCCTCCGACGTCATCGCATAGATCTTGGAGCCCTGGCCGATGAACCCGGCCCGCCATAGGTCCTGCACCCAGTAGACGAGGCTGTTGGCCATGACGTCCTGGGTCATCTCCATCCTCTTGCGGTCCACGCCGACCTTGGGATCCTCGCTGAGGAACGGCACGAGCGACCCGAACGCCAGCGAGTGCATGACCACCCGGACGTACGGCTCGCGACCTGCCGCCCGGGACGCCGCGAAGCGCTCACCGATCGTCGCGATCGCGGCCGCGCGATTCTCGTCGTCGGCCGCGTTCATGTTGATGTACAGCGCCTCGGCGCCGGCGGCTTCGATGCCGGCCTTGACCTCCTCGACATGGGCCAGGGCGGCCCGGAAGTCGAGGTGGATCCCGATGACGTTGTAGCCGGCCGCGGCGAGCGTCAGGGCCGTCGCCTCGCCCATCCCGGACGATCCGCCCAGGATCAGCGCCCAGCGCTCGCGGTCGTCGGTCATCGGGAAGGCCTCCTTCGGCGTGGATCTGCCCGCGTCGTGGAGCACGGGGTTCGAGCGGCCCGAGTCTAGCAGGGGGTCGAGCTCGTCCCGGACGTTTCGGTGCAGGGTTGCAGGCAGCGATGGAGGCTCGGTCAGACGACGTTCGCCTCCCGCAAGGCCCGGATCCCTGCCTCGTCGTAGCCGAGCTCACCAAGGATCGCCTCCGTGTCAGCGCCGAGCATCGGTGGCGGGATCCGGAGGGACGCGGGGGTCGCCGACAACGTGAACGGCACGCCGACCTGGCGGATGACGCCCCAGGCGGGATGGTCCATCTCGACGGTCATCCCGCGAGCGACCGCCTCGGGCGATGCGAAGGCCGCCAGCACGTCGTTGATCGGCCCGGCCGGGATGTCGGCGGCGCCCAGGGCGGCCAGCCACTCCGCGCTCGTGCGCTCGAGGAACCGTTCGGCGAGGGTCGGCCGAAGCTCGGATCGGCGCTCGACCCGGTCGCCGTTCGTCGCGAAGCGCGGATCGTCGGCCAGGGCCGGCAGGCCCAGCGCGACGCACATGCGCGGCCACTGCCGCTCGGATCCCACCGCGACCGCGATCTCGCCGTCAGCCGTCTCGAACGTCTCGTATGGGACGATGTTCGGGTGCGCGTTCCCGCGGCGGACCGGCGCGACGCCGGACACGAACGCGTTCTGGGCCTGGTTGACCAGCGCCGAGAGGGCCGAGGCGAGTAGCGAGATGTCGACGCGCTGACCCACCCCCGGCGACGGGCCTTCCTTGCGCTCCCGGGCGACGAGCGATGCCAGCACGCTGACCGCCCCGAGCATACCGGTCATGACGTCGCTGATCGCCACCCCGACCTTCGTCGGACCCCCGCCCTCGTCGTCGGCGACCCCGGTGATCGACATCAGGCCGCTCGACGCCTGGATGACGAAGTCGTAGCCGGGTCGATCCGCGGCAGGGCCGTCCGGACCGTAGCCCGAGATGGCGAGGTGGACGAGGCGCGGGTTGAGTGCCTGTAGCGCCGCGTCGTCGAAGCCGAGCCGCGCGAACCCGCCGGCCCGGAAGTTCTCGACGAGGACGTCGCCGCGGGTCAGGAGCCGGCGCAGGACCTCGGCACCCGCCTCCGACTTGAGGTCGACGCGGACCGAGCGCTTGTTGCGGTTCACCGCGAGGTAGTACGCGGCGGTCCGGGTCCCGTCCGCCTCCGAGCCGACCCACGGCGGGCCCCAGGCGCGGGTGCCGTCGCCCTCGGGCGGCTCGACCTTGATGACATCCGCCCCGAGGTCACCCAGGAGCATCGTGCAGTACGGGCCGGCAAGGACCGTCGAGCAATCGACGACGGTGAGGCCGACCAGCGGCCCGGGGGCGGGCGGTGGGGATACCATGGCGCGATGGTAGCGCCGCGATCCCGGTGGTGATCCTCGAGCCGCGCTAGCATCCGGGCATGACCGACCAGCCCGCCCCGCACCGCCCGACCCTAATGACCGTCCACGCGCACCCCGACGACGAGACGATCGGGACCGGCGGCGCGATGGTCAAGGCCATAGAGGCGGGCCATCGGGTCGTCCTCATCACGTGTACCC
>JBKJXL010000401.1:0-8384 GCA_046716225.1 Candidatus Limnocylindrales bacterium
CCTCCGCGACGGTCAACTGGATCGCCACGTGGTGCCCGCCAATGCGCCACGACCACGGCGACCCCCCGTCCGGGTCGCCGAAGATCGCGAACCAGTATCGCTCGGGGTCGCGCGTGTGCCCGCCGCGGCCGCTCGCCCGCTCGAGATTCCCGAGGATCGTCTCGAGCTCGATGATCGGCGACCTCATCCGCCCCCCGCGCGCTCATCGCGACGCCGACGACGGCCATGGCCGCCGAGCGCTGATCGGGCCGCATGTCGGCAAGGGCGAGGCCACCGCGTTCACCCGGCCGGTAGTCCCAGGTGAACCGCTCCGCACTCGCGAACAGAAATGTGGCCTTCGAGCGCTGCCCAGCGTCCAGCCCGTCGAGCCACGCGCGCGCGGCCCGGGCGAGCTCGTCGGCCCGCGCCACCCCGTCGGCCCGCGCCAATCCGTCGGCGGCAATCACTTCGCTCGCGCCGCGTCCAGTCGATCGAGGATCAACCGGGTCACGCCCTCGACCGGGATGCGCTCCTGCGTCATCGTGTCGCGATCTCGCACGGTGACAGCGTCGTCCTCCAGCGAATCGACGTCCACCGTGATGCACCACGGCGTGCCGATCTCGTCCTGGCGGCGATACAGCTTGCCGATCGCGGCCGTGTCGTCGTAGACCGCCATCGTGTGGCGCTGCAGGTCGGTCTTGATCTCGTGGCAGAGCGCCACGATCTCGGGCCGCTTCTTGAGCAGCGGCAGCACCGCGACCTTGTACGGCGCGAGGTCGGGATGGAGTGCGAGGGAGACGCGCTTTTCGCCCCTGACCTCCTCTTCGCGGTACGCGTCGATGAGGAACGTGAACGCGGCCCGGTCCGCGCCGGCAGCCGTCTCGACGATCCACGGGATGACATGCTCATCGGTCGCCTGGTCGAAGTACTCGAGCTTCTCCCCGGATGCCTCGGAGTGGCGCGACAGGTCGAAGTCACCACGGTTGTGGACGCCCTCGAGCTCCTTCCAGCCGAACGGGAAGCGGTATTCGACGTCGATCGCCTTCTTGGCGTAGTGGGCCAGCTCGTCCGGCGCGTGCTCGCGCAGCCGGAGGCGGGTCGGTTCGACCCCGAAGCGCTGGTACCAGGCCAGGCGACGCGGGAGCCAGTCCTCGAAGGCCGCCGCCGCCGCCTCGGGCCGGACGAAGTACTGCATCTCCATCTGCTCGAACTCGCGCATCCGAAAGACGAAGTTGCCCGGGCTGATCTCGTTGCGGAAGCTCTTGCCGATCTGGGCGATGCCGAATGGCAGCTTCTTGCGCGAGCTCCCCTGGACGTTCTTGAAGTTGACGTACGATCCCTGGGCGGTCTCCGGGCGCAGGTAGATGACCGAGGCGTCCTCTTCGACCGGGCCCATGAACGTCTTGAACATGAGGTTGAACCGGCGCGGCGGCGATAGCGGGCCGCCGTCCACGGGGCACTTGAGGCCCAGCTTCTCGACGATCTCCGGGTCCTGGAGCTGTGTGGCGGTCAGGAGCTCGGCGCCGGGGAGTTCATCCAGCCGGAAGCGACGATGATCTGTGGCGCACTCGACGAGCGGGTCGCTGAAGCTGCCCACGTGGCCGGACGTGACCCAGACCTGCGGGTGCATGAGGATCCCGGCGTCCAGCCCGACGATGTCGTCGCGCTCCTGGACCATGCTCCGCCACCAGGCCCGCTTGACGTTGTTCTTGAGTTCCACGCCCAGAGGCCCGTAGTCCCACACGGCGTTGATGCCGCCGTAGATCTCGGAGCTCGGGTAAATGAAGCCGCGGCGCTTGCTCAGCGACACGATCGTGTCGAGCTGGGCGACGGCGGGCGCGACGTCGTTGGGATCGCGATCGGGCGTGGGGGTGGTCACGTGGGGTCTCCGCTGATACGCGACCGTGGCATGGCCGCGCGGGATGGTGGTCGCGAGATGCTAGCAGAACGTCGGGCCGGGACCCGTGTGTCACATCCGGCCCCCGTCTCCTGCCGATCGTCCAGGTTGCGCATCTTCGGCGAGATTCCGAGCGGACAACCAACCGGACGGGACAGAGGTGAACCAGATCTGAGCGTGGATCGTTCGCTCCGAATGCGCAGCGAGGGCCGCGCGACCCCCGAGTGACCCAGAGATCGCGCCCGACGTCCATATCGTGGACGATCGGCGGGCTTCCTAACCCGGCAACACGTCGAGCAGGAGGCGGATGGTGTTCCCGCCCATGACTCGGGCGATCGCGTCGTCCTTGAAGCCGGCGTCGAGGAGGGCGTCAGTGACCTGGACCAGACCGGTCGCATCGAACGGCGTCTGGACGCCGCCGTCGAAGTCGGACCCGAGCGCAACGTGGTCCACGCCGGCGACGTTCGTCGCGTGTTTGATCGACCGGGCGATCGCCGCGGCATCGTCTCCGCCCGTGGCGGTCGGCCAGAAGCCGATCCCGATGAGACCACCGGTGCCCGCGATCCCGCGGAGTTGCTCGTCGGACAGATTGCGCGCGTTGTCGGCCTCGCCGCGAACGCCAGTGTGCGAGGCGACGACCGGGCGGGTCGCGATCTCGAGAACATCGTCGATCGTGGCCGCCGATGCATGGGCCACGTCCACCACCATCCGGCGCGCCTCCATGCGTTGGATCATCTCGCGACCTGTTGGCGTGAGGCCGCCTTTGGTCACGCCGTGGGCCGACCCGCCGAATGCGTTGTCAAAGAAGTGGCTGGGCGACATCATCCGGTAGCCGGCGTCGGCGACGACCTCCACGTTCGCCGGATCGCCATCGAGTGCGTGGGCTCCCTCGATCGCCAGCAGGCCCGCGGTGACCGGCCAACTGGGCGTGCGGGCGTCGAGGTGGGTCCGGAGGTCCGCCGCCGAGCGGATCATCGTGAGTCGGCCCCCGGAGCGATCGGCGAACGTATCCGCCCGAGCGGCGAGGTGCAGTGCCCGCGCCAACAGGCTTCGCCAGGTGGCCGGTGGCCAGCCCAGCGCGATCGCCAGGAGGCCGATGTCGTCGGAGTCGTCCGTATTGCGCTCGATGTTCAGGTGTCGCGGTGACTTGGTCGAGGCGGCAAACACCTGGAGCGCCACGTTCCCGTCGATCAGGCGAGGGACATCCACGTGACCCCGCTCTCCCCGCTCCAGCAGGTCCCGCCCCCACAGCAGCGAGTCGGCGTGCAGGTCGGCCACGGTCAGCGTCTCGTGCAGGATCCGGGCCTGCTCCGACGCCGCGTACGGCGCGACGAACGTCGTCGGGTTGAGCCGGCGTTCGGTCCGGGCTACCAGACGACGTCCAGCGGTCCGGCTTCCGGCGAGCGCCGCAAGCCCGACGGCCGTCCCGATGGCCATCCCGCCGAGACCGGTCGCGAGGGACCGGCGCATGGAACTCACCCGAGGCGCCACCGAGTGGGTCGGACCAGGATGGCGACCGGGTATTCGCCGCTGAAGTACTCGGCGGTCCAACCGTAGTCGTCGAGCAGGCCCTGGTACTTGGCGATGTACTCAGGGTTCTGGTCGGCCGGGGCATACGACGGGTCGATCCGGGCCACGCCCTCCATCGTGCCCACGTCGCCGCCGACCGCATCCGTGTTCAGATTGAACGCCACGAGGGGTCGATCGGCGACGTTCCCGTTCCGGGGCGCCCGCTTGCCTGAGTAGATGAGGATCTCGTCACCCACCCACAGGAACCAGAGCGGCGAACTCTGGGGCTGCCCGTCCGGGTTCGTCGTTGTCAGCCAGCCGATCAGCTCGGAGCCCAGTCGTTCCAGCGTCCTGGCACCGGCCGCGTCTGTCGGGTCGATCGCGGCGGTCATCGGTCCTCCTTCGCTCGTTGGGTCAAGTCCAGTCGCAGCACGATCTCGTCCCACTTGATCACGCCGGCCGCGACGAAGCCGCAGCGCTCGTAGAACGGCTGTGGCGAGCCCTGGCCCGAGACGCAGCTGGTCAACAGGACGTCCGCGCCCGGTCGCGTCCGAAGGTAGTCCACCACGGCATCGATGGTCGCCGCGCCGTAACCGCGACCCTGGAACCGCTCATCCACCAGCAGTCGCCACAGGTAGTACGGGCCGATGATGTCGTCGTCCGACGCCAGAGTCTCGGCTGGGATCCCGTCGCTGATCATCACGAACCCGACGAGCCGGTCCCCATCGTGGACGGACCACATCCGCGGGCATGCCTTGGCATCCGTGACGGCGTCCTCGAAGTGGCTCTCCATCGAACCGAGGAAGCGCTCCTGACCGGGCGCGCGGCGGAGCTCGAGAACCGCAGCCTTCTCGTCATCCGTGACGATGTCGCGAAGCTGGACCGTGGCCATCAGGGCGGGACGGGCCGCGGGACGGGTGCCTGGCGGACCTCGTCGAGGAAGGCCAGTGACCGGGCGTCGCGCTCGAGGGCGTCGCGCACGAACTCGCGCAGGGCAGCCTCGGTCTCGCGCTCGACGGCGGCGGACTGACGCAATCCGGCGATCGCCTCGATATCGAGGCGCTGGTACGCCTTGAGCAGCTTGAGCGCGTCGAGCGACAGGCCCGTCCGGTCGTACGGCGGGCCGGGGCAGCGCTGGCAGACGACACCGCCCAGGAGCGGCACCCAGCGGAACCGCTCGTCGGGCTCCAGGGCGCGGTCGCACTCCACGCAGCGGTCCACCTCCGGCCGCTGACCCAGCTCGTCGAGCAGGTGCATCTCGAACCACCGAGCGACCCGGCCCGGCGCCATGCCGGCATCCAGCAATTCGTAGGCGCGCTTCAGGAGCGCATACAGCGGTTCGGACGCGTGGCGCTCCTCGAGCGAACGGTCGGTCAGCTCGGCCAGATACCAGGCCGTCGCGGCCGATTCGAGCGAATCGCGCAGGACCAGCCAGGCGTGCCCCACCCGCACCTCTGTGACGACATCGAACGTCCGGCCGCGCGCCAAACCCACGGTCAGCTCGGCGAATGGCTCGAGGCTGCCGCCCAGGCGCGAGGTGGGCCGGCGGACCCCCTTGGCGATCGCCTTGAGCTTGCCGCCGGTCGGCGTGATGAGTGTGAGGACCCGGTCCGCCTCGCCCAGGTCGAACCGGGAGAGGACGATCGCCTCGGTCGTGTAGCGGCGCGGGATGGGCATCACGGCGACGGTACATCACCGTGGCGCCGGCCGGGTGATCCGATCCCGGATGAGGCGCGTATGTGCGGGTAGACGCCGGCGCGGTCGCGTCCCCTGCGCCGGCGTCGAACCGTGCCCGCGTCGAACCGTGCCCGCGACGCGGGCCAGCGCAGGTAACGGGCCTGCGCGCCGCTCGTCGCGCGCGATCCGGAACGCGACCGGATGCCATCCGTGACGCGATGTGCGCGCCATGACCATATGGGCGAAGCAGGCGCTGACGTCGTCTCAGGCGTGCACGACATGCATCGAAGAGCCACGAAGCCAGCGCATCTTGGCCGTGGTGTGCGTGCCATGCACCGAATCGAGCGACAGGCATGGTGTGCGTGTCCGATATGGTCAGGCGGTGCACCGCGCGCCCCGCGACCTGGGCGGCCATGACCCGCAGGCGGTCCCGCTCCACTGGCCTGCGACTGCGCCATTCAACAGGCTACCTGAAGCGAACACGTTTCGTGTACACTCGCGCCACGATGACCGCCACGTCCCCGGAGATCGATCTCGCCGTCCTCATCGCGGACACCGAGGGCGAGCTCGTGCGCCTCGTCCAGGATCGCGACCCGTCCACGCACGGGCTGTACGAGATGGTCCGCTACCACCTCGCCCTCGACGGTTCTGGCGCGTCCGGTGGCAAGCGCATCCGCCCCCTGCTGGGCCTCCTCGCCTACTCCAGCATCAGCGGCGAGCACCAGCGCGCCCTGCCCGGCGCGGCGGCCGTGGAACTGGGCCACAACTTCAGCCTGGTCCACGACGACATCGAGGACGGCGACGTGGAGCGTCGCCACCGCCCCACCCTGTGGTCCATCCATGGGATCCCGCAGGCGATCAACGCCGGCGACACGCTGTTCAGCCTGTCGCGTATCGCGCTGCACCGCCTATCGGACCTGGGCTTCCCGGACCGGACGGTCCTGCGGCTCATGCGACTGTACGACGAGACGTGTCTGGCCCTGTGTGAAGGACAGTACATCGATATCCAGTCGAGCGCCACGGACGAGGTCATGAGCGTCGAGCTGTATTTCGACATGATCGGACGCAAGACGGCATCGCTCATCGCGGCCTCCGTCGAGGCCGGGGCGCTGCTCGCGACCGAGGACGACGAGGTCATCGCGCGGTACCGGGGCTTCGGCTGGGCCCTCGGCATCGCCTTCCAGCTCAACGACGACCTGCTGGGCATCTGGGGCGCCGAGCAGGCGACCGGCAAGGAGCCCTCGGACGTCGCGCATCGCAAGCAGACCCTGCCCGTCATCTACGCCCACGAGCATGCCGATGCCGTCGACCGTGCCCGCCTGGCCTCGGTCTACGCCACGCCCGGTCCCAGCCCGCGGGATGTCGCGGACGTCATCGCGATCCTCGAACGGACCGGCGCGCGGGACTTCACACGGGACGCGGCCCGGCGCTACCGCGACGAGGCCCTGGCCGAACTCGAGGCCGCCGATGTCGTGCAGCCGGCCGCGCTCGAACGACTCGAGCAGATCATCGTGGGTGCCATCAGCGCGTAGCGGACGCCGCCCGCCAGGCCTCGCGGCCAAGCGCGTAGAACACATGCCGGACAAGCTGCGGATAGGTCGTGGCATCGACGTTCGGGTGGTCGAAGTCGCGTGACGGATCGCGGATGAGGCCGATCCGCTCCATCACCCGCCACGAGCGCTCGTTGTGCGGGACGGTGAACGACACGATCTCCTCGAGTCCGACGTCCTCGAAGCCGAACCGGAGCGCCTCGCCGGCAGCTTCGGTCACGTAGCCGTGCCCCCAGTGCTGGTGCAGCAGGCGCCAGCCGACCTCGACCATCGGCGCGCCGGTGACGTAGTCGGCGGGCCACAGGCCGACGTAGCCGACGAGCGGCGCGATGCCCGGCGCCTCGATCGCCCACAGACCCCAGCCGTACTCATCCCAGTGCGCTTCGATCCGATCCATGAACGCGTCCGATCGTTCGCGCGACATCAGGCCCTGCATGTGTTCCATGACAGCCGGATCGGCGTTCATCGCCGCGAACGGATCACGATCGGTGTCGCGCCACCGGCGCATGCGCAGCCGGTCGGTCCGGATCTCCGCCATCGGTTCAGCGATCCGATTCGTCCGATCCGTCCTCGTCACGGTCCCGCACGACCAGGACCTTGCCGACGCGTCGCCCGTCGGTCGTCTCGACCGTGAGGGTGAGGCCATCCACCTTGACCTGGTCGCCTGGTTTGGGGACGCCGCCGATCCGGTGGTAGACGAGCCCGCCGACCGTGTCGTACTCGTCCTCGTCCTCGAGCGACAACTCGACATCGAACAGCTCGCCTAGGTCGTCCACGTCCGCCCGGCCGTCCACGCGCGCCTCGTCGTCCGAGAGCTGGACGATCATCGGCTCTTCCTCGTCGTACTCGTCCTGGATCTCGCCGACGATCTCCTCGAGCAGGTCCTCGATGGTGACCAGGCCGGCCGTGCCGCCGTACTCGTCGAGCACGACCGCGAGATGGACCTTGCGGCGCTGGAATTCATGGAGCAGGTCGTCCACGCTCATCGACTCGGGCACGAAGACGGGCGTCCGGAGGATGGAGCGCAGGGATGGGCGCTCTTCGACGGAACCCTTCAGGAACGGCAGCAGGTCCTTTGCGTACAGGATGCCGATGATCTCGTCGATGGTCTTGTCGTAGACCGGGACGCGACTGTGGCCCTCCTCGATGACCGTGTCGATGGCCTCCTCCATCGTCGCGTTGGCCGGCAGCGAGATCATCGCGATTCGCGGGACCATCACCTCGTGGATGCGCTGGTCGCCGAGCTCGATGACCGCGTGGATCATCTGTTCCTCCTCGGCCTCCAGGATCCCCTGTTCGCCTCCCTGCTCGATGATCAGGCGCAGCTCCTCGGCGCTGATCCGCTCGTCGGCCGCGACGTCCGCCCCGAACAGTCGGCTGATGCGGCGCGTGGTCCAGGTCAGGAACCCGACCAGCGGCCCGAACACGACGCCGAGGGCATCGATGAAGCGGCTCGTGGACATCGCCACGCGCTCGGCGTGCGCGAGGCCGATCTGCTTCGGCACGAGCTCACCGAAGATGATCGTGAAGATCGTCAGGAGTCCGGTCACCACGACCAGCGCGACGAACCCCGCGAGGTCCTCAAGGGGACCGAAGTCGTCCAACCACTCCTGCAGGTCCGCGACCAGGCTGACGGCGGCGAAGGCCGCGGCCAGAAACCCCAGGAAGTTGATACCGATCTGTATGACGGCCAGGAATCGTCCCGGGTTCGCCTTGAGGTGCTGGACCCGCGCCGCGCTGCGTGATCCCTCGTCGACGAGCTGCTGCAGCCG
>JBKJXL010000402.1:0-9286 GCA_046716225.1 Candidatus Limnocylindrales bacterium
GTCGTGCACGACGGGCGCGTCGTGGGCGTCCGGGTGGGCGACAGTGTCGTGCCGGCGTCGCAGGTGCTGGTCGCCGCGGGTCCGTGGAGCCCTGAGCTCATCGACCCGAGCGGTGCCTGGCGTCCGATCCGTCCGCTGTGGGGCGTCGTCGTGGAGGTGGAACTCGCCGAGCCGCCGCGCCTGGTGCTCGAGGAGGCCGAGATCGATGGCCGGATCGGCCCCGAGTCCCGGATCGGCGAGGAAACGGCGTCCGACTTCAGCATCATCACGGCAGCCGGCGTCAGCGCGGTGGGTTCCACGTTCCTCGACGACGAGCCGGATCCCGAGACCTGGCTCGTGCCGCTGCTGAGCCGCGCAGTGGCGTTCGTGCCCGGCGTGGCGACGGCACCGATCCGCGGCGTCCGCGCCTGCGCCCGACCGCTGTCGGCGGACCGCCGGCCGCTCATCGGGTCCGTTCCCGGCATCGAGGGCCTGTTCATCTGCGCCGGGCACGGCCCGTGGGGCATCTCGACCGGCCCAGCGTCTGCCCGCCTCGTCACGGACCTGATGCTCGGCCGCGCGGTCGCGATCCCACCCGAACTCGACGCTGCCCGCTTCGGGGTGCCGAACCCGGGCTGAGTCGCGCCGGGCTCCCGCAGGCCCAGGACCGATGCGTGCTATCGCGCGGGCGCGCCAGGATGTAGCATCCTGACCGTGCCGCGCGCCTCGCAGCGGCCGAAGGAGGGCTCCAGCCACTGTGGCGACTCGCAAGCGCAAGACGACCTACCCCCCAGCCCGCACGGATACGAAGCCAACCCAGCGGCCGGGAGCAGGGCCGGAACCATATGTTCGTCCCACCGTCGCGACGATCGACCCCACCGCCACCGTCGGCAAGGCCGGCTTCTCGGTCGGGGACAGGGTCCGGATCTCAGGAGCAGGTCTCTACGCCGGCGAAGCCGCCACCATCGAGAAGCTGACCTCCGGCGTCATCCCTGGTGCCCTCGTCCGCACCGAGGCCGGCCGCACACGCCAGGTCCGCACGGTGGACCTCGATCCGCTCCCACCCGCCGCGCCGGCCGCACCAGCCGAGGCCGTGCCCGCCGACGCGTGACCCGGCGTTCGAGGGGCGTTTGACCGAAGCGGTGACCTCCCGCACGCTTCCCGGATGATCCGGCGACAGCTCATCGGCCCCGGCGTCGTCGCGATCCTCGTGGTGTCGGCCCTCGCGTTCGTCGCCGCCCGGCCGACCGGTACGAACCCTTCGGTCACCGACGTCGCATCCGGCACGCCCAGGCCCCTGCCGAAGCACGAGGTCTACGGCTACGTGCCGTACTGGGAGATGGACGACACCATCGCCGACCACGTCGCGCAGACGGACCTCACGACGCTCGCGCTCTTCTCGGTCTCCAACGAGCGCGACGGCTCGCTGGACACGACCCAGAAAGGCTACAAGCGCATCACCGGGGCGATCGGGGAGCAGATGATCCGCGAGGCCCACGACCGCGACATCCGAGTGGAGCTCGTGTTCACCAGCTTCGGCGAGACCCGCAACGTTCGCCTGTTCGGCCTCGACTCCGACGAGCTGCAGGACGCGACCATCGCCTCACTCGTGGCACTGGCCACGGACCTCGGCGTCGACGGCATCAACGTGGACGTGGAGCGACTGGGCGGCCTCGAGCACCTCCCGGCCTACGCCGGCTTCGTGACCCGACTCCGAGCCGCCGCCGTGGCCGCGAATCCGGACGCCCAGGTCTCCGTGGCCACGACGGGCGGCCGCACCGGTGCCGCCATGGCCGCAGCCGCGTCCGCCGCGGGTGCCGACCGGATCTTCCTGATGGGCTACGACTATCGGACCGGCGGCAGTTCGCCGGGCGCCTCCGCCCCGCTGGACCGACGGGACGGCGAGCAGGACCTCGCGTGGTCGCTGGATCTGTACGAGTCGCTGGGTGTCCCCGTCGAGCGCACGATCCTGGGTCTGCCGCTGTACGGCGTCACGTGGCCGGTCGCCGGTCCGGCGTTGGGCGAAGTAGCGCTGGGCCGCGGCGACGCTTGGTTCCCGAACGACAATCTGGATGTGCTCGCGTCGCCCCCGGTCCCGCCCGAGACAGATCCCATCGAGATGGTCGAGTTCTACGCCATCCCGCCGGTGGACGGCGCCACGCCCGACCCGAGTGACGGATCGCCGGCCGATGGCTGGCGCGCGATCTACGTTGATTCCCCGACCACCCTCACCCCGAAGCTCAGGCTGGCCAACGACCGCGGCCTCGCCGGCGCCGGGTTCTGGGCCATCGGCTATGACCGCGACCAACCCGATGTCACCGCGCTCATCGCCCGGTTCCGCGCGGGCGAGCTGGACTGACCTCGGGCGATCCGGGCGGGACCGGTAGACTGAAACGCATGGTTCGAACTCGATCGATCGCCTCCATCGCAGCGGTCGCTGCCTTGGTGATCGCCGGCTGCACTCCCGCGGGGAGTGGGCCGTCCGCCTCGGTGCCGCCCGACGTGGACCTCCAGGTGGTCGCCAAGGACTACACGTTCGACACGCCGACCCTCGCGATGACCGCCGGCGACCCCGCCCTCATCCACTTCACGAACCGGGACGGCGAGCTGCACGACATCGCGATCTACCCGAACGCCGACACGAGCACGGCGATGTTCGACGGCGAGAACATCCCGCGCGGATCCACCGTGTACGACGTCCCCGCCTTCGAAGCCGGGACGTACTTCTTCAAGTGCACGCTCCACCCGATCATGTACGGCGACGTGCAGGTCGCTCCGTGACGACGCAGATCATCCTCGACGTCGATACCGGCACGGACGACGCGGTCGCGCTCATGGTCGCGGCTCTGTCGCCGGACATCGAGCTGGTCGGCGCCACCACCGTCAACGGCAACACGGCCCTCACCAACTGCACCGAGAACTCGCTCCGCGTGTTCGATCACATCGGGCTGACCGGGGTCCCGGTCCACGAAGGGATGTCGCAGCCCCTCGTCCGCGCCAACCCGCACCAGATCAACCCGGCCTCGCGGATCCACGGCGACTTCCTGGACCTCCCGGCGGCGCGCTCGAACAAGGGCTCGAAACACGCCGTGGACTGGCTCATCGACACGTACATGGCGTCCGACGGCGACATCACGCTGGTGCCGGTCGGCCCGCTCACGAACATCGCGACGGCGATGCGCAAGGAGCCGCGGATGATCGAGCGGATCCCCGAGCTCGTCATCATGGGCGGTGCCCACGACCACGGGAACGCGACGGCCTCTGCGGAGTTCAACATCTTCCTTGACCCAGAGGCCGCGCGGATCGTCGTGAACTGCGGTCGGCCGATCCGGATGCTGCCGCTGGACGCTACCCACCGGGCACTCGTCTCGCTGGAGGACTGCGCCCGCCTGCGTGCCCTCGGGACGCCGGCGGCCCAGGCCACCGCCACATTCATCGAGAAGCGGATCGATGGCTACGACGCGACCCAGCCCATGCACCGTCTGGGGGCCGCACCGGTCCACGACGCGCTGGCGGTCTGTGCCGTGATCGACCCGACCATCATCACGACCCACTTCATCCACGTGGATGTCGAGACCGGCGGCGAGTTGTCGCAGGGCCTTACGGTGTGCGACTTCCGGGGCCGAAGCAAGCATGACCCCAACGTGCACTTCGCCATGGATGCCGACGAACCAAAGTTCGTCGCGATGCTCATGGAGATCCTGGGCCGGACGCTCCCGGCCTAGCGTCGATCGATCGAGGCTACGGACTCGCGCGGAACATCAGCCCGGTGGCGCCTGCGTCCAGGGTGAGCACATCGGCATCGATCGTGTAGCCGACCGTGCCGGTCAGGACGGTGCCGACCGCGGTCTCCATCGTCATCTGGTCGGGTTCGCACGCCATCTTGGTGCTGATCAGCGGGCCGAAGGTGAGCGTGTCCGCGGTGACCTCCACCGGGCCGCCGCCGCTGTTGCAGCCGAACTGGACCTCGGCCCGGCCGTCCACGATCCGCAGCGACGCGGTCACGCCCTGCGGCACACTGGACACGGCGTCGCCGGTGCGGATCCCGTCCACCACCCAGAGCGTGCCCTCGAGCGGCTTGTCCGGCGTGGCTTCCTCCTTGTCGAGCAGGGTCATCTGGGTCGTGCCGTCATCCAGGACGAGCGTGTTGCCATCCAGCGAGATCGGGACGTCTGTCAGGAAGGCGGACAGCCACTGGTCCTGGGCCATGAGCGGTTCGGCGCAAGCCATCTCGGTCATGAACATCTGGCTGGTGGTGAGTCGATCGCCGACGACGGCGTACGCGCCGCCCATCGAGTTGCAGCCCCCGCTGGCGCTGAGAGAGCCATCCTGGAAGGTGAGGCGGACCTGGGAGCCCGGGACGAGGGTGGTGCCGGTGACGTCTGTCGACAGGAAGGTCCGACCATCGAGCGAGGCCGGCTGAGCGGTCGGGAGCGAGCCGGTTGACGAACACGCCATGACGATGGCGGCCGCGACCACCGTCAAGGGAAGGAGTAATGGTCGTTTCATGGCGCAAGGACGACAGCGCGCTCCATCGGGTTCCGGGGCACCGCGATTCGCGACTTGCATGTCGCAAGCGACTGACGTACGATAGTTGCCACGACAACGACCTAGCCGTTCGACTGGAGCTCCGAACATGGACAGGCAGATCAGCCGCGCA
The DNA here is from genome assembly GCA_046716225.1 of Candidatus Limnocylindrales bacterium. GTDB lineage: Bacteria > Chloroflexota > Limnocylindria > Limnocylindrales > CSP1-4 > SPCO01. The sequence continues at coordinate 4,640 of JBKJXL010000402.1, forward strand.
CTCGCCCGCGGCCACACCATCGACATCACCACGACCGGGCACAAGACGGGCCAGCCTCGTCGCATCGAGATCGTCTTCCACAACATCGACGGACGGGTCATCATCACCGGCATGCCTCGACCTGACCACCGCCGGGCATGGCTCGGCAATCTCGAGGCGGATCCGCACCTCACGTTCCACCTCAAGGGGGCCGTGGTAGCGGACCTGCCAGCGACCGCCCGCGAGATCACCGATGCGGCCGATCGACGGTCCGTGGCCGAGTGGGTCAAGGCCAACGCCTGGCCGAACCAGGACGTGGCGGCCATGACGGCCTGGGCGCCGATGATCGAGGTCACCATCGACGACGAAGCCGCGTAAGGTCGCGCGTGGCCGACGTCCGGAACGAACAAACGCGGGAGCGGAAGGGCCGCTACGTCATCTCGGTCGATGGCGTGGATGCCGGGTTCTCGATGTATCACCTCCAGGATGGCGTCGTGACCTTCATGCATACCGAGGTGGATCCGGACTTCGAAGGGCAGGGGCTCGGTTCCGCGCTGGCCCGCGGCGCGTTGGACGACGCGAGATCTCGCGGCCTCAAGGTCCGGGCGCTGTGCCCATTCATCGCGAGCTATCTCCAGCGACACCCGCAGGATCAGGACCTCGTCGTCACCTAGACGGCCATGGTCATCCGCCCGATCCGCCCCGACGAGTGGCGCGCGTTGCGCGAGCTTCGGTTGCGTGCGCTGGCCGACGCTCCCGACGCGTTCGGGGCCACGTACGACGAGGAGTCGGCGGACCCCGACGAGGCCTGGCGGCGACGTGCGGATCGCCCCGATGGGATCATGGTCATCGCCGTGGACGAGGCCGCACGGTTCGTCGCGATGGCCTCCGGTGGGCCGGCCGGCGGCGAGCTCGACGCGGCGGCGATCTACGGCATGTGGGTGGATCCTGCCGCGCGCGGCCAGCGGATCGGCGAGGCGCTGATCGGCGTGATCGCATCGTGGGCCCAGGCTGCCGGTCACGAGCGGATCGGGCTCGGTGTGACGATCGGCAACGATGCCGCCGTCGCGCTGTACGAACGGCTCGGGTTCGAGGACACCGGTCTTCGCTACCCGCTGCGAGAGGGGACGGACCTGGTGATCCGGGTCCTCCTCGCGCGGGTCGACGACCTCGCGGCATACTTCGCGCCATGAGTGTGACCATCCGCATCCTGATCCAGGGCACCGGGGAATCTGCCGCCGGGATGCAGCTCCCCGATGACGTCGTCGAGGGCCTGGGCAAAGGCAAGAAGCCACCGGTCAAGGCCACGATCAACGGCTACACCTGGCGCAGCACCGTCGCCGTGATGGGCGGCGAGTACTGGCTGGGTGTCAGCAAGGAGAACCGTCGCAACGCCGGCGTCCAGGCTGGCCAGGAAGTGGACCTCACGTTGGAGCTCGACACCGGCGAGCGCGTGCTGGAGGTCCCGGCGGACTTCTCTGCCGCCCTTGACGTCGAACCCGAAGCGCGCCGTTTCTTCGACTCGCTGTCGTACAGCAACCGACGACGCTTCACCTACTCGATCGACGACGCGAAGACGCCCGAGACCCGCCAGCGCCGGATCGAGAAGTCCGTCGCCCAGCTCCGCGAGGGTGTGCTCTAGGCCGTGGGTCCTCGCAGCACGGATCCGCCGCTCACGCTGCGTCTCGACGGCCTGTCCAAGGACGCGCTCGACGCGCTCGAGCGCGCGCTCTTGAAGGCCCGAGCCGGCGAACTCAGCGAAGTCCGCCGCCGCGGCGTGCGTCTGACCGCCGGCTACGGCGATTCGACGAATCGCGACGTGATGGGCGACGAGGCAAGGCGTGCCGAGCTGGCACACGACGTCCTGACGTCGCTCCTGGAGGCACTCCGCGCCGCCCGGGCCCGCTGACCGCGATCCACCGATCGCGGAACCTGCCGATCGCCGCTAGAGTCCGATGATCGCCGCCAGCTTCAGCATCGTGTTCCAGTTGCGCGCGGTGCCGTTGCCCAGCCTGGGGATGGCCAGCTTCGAGGCCCCCTGACCGTCCGGATAGTGGATGAACACCTCTCGACCCACGAACTCGACCCGCTCGGGGCCGTCGTACGTGTCGAGATAGGCGTACGCCTTGGTTCGGTCTGGCGGGGTCTTCATGACGACGACCAGGAGCCGGCCGGGTTCTCGTTCTGCCGCGTCCGGGAAGGGATTCGCTGCGAGGATCGACGCCCAGGCGTCCGCGTCTCGGACCATGACGTCGGTCCTGACGCCGAGGGCAGCGGCGATCGTCCGTTCCAGGCTTGCTTCGAGCGTGTTGGGGGCCGTCGCCGGGGCGTCGAGGACCACGTTGCCGCTGGCCAGGACGGTCCGCACATCGTCGTAGCCGGCCTGGGTCAAGGCGACCCGCAGGTCAGCCATCGGCAGCAGGCGGTTGCCGCCGACGTTCACCCCCTTGAGTAACGCGATGTACGTCGTCACCGGCAGATGCTAGTAGGGTTCGAGGATCGGGCGGACCATCGTCCGGTAGGACGAGCCGACGCCGCACCGCTATGCTCCGTCGGCCACGGCGCCCCATCGGAGTCGCACATGGTCGCAGGAGCCATCGATGTCATTCGCCCGGGCTGCCGCCGTCGCGCTTGCCCTCGTCACGGCGTCGACCGTGCTCGCGCCGACTCCCACACGGGCCCTGTCCGCCAACGCGACCCTGCCCCCGGCCGAGGAGTGCCTGTACGACACGCCGGCGAAAGCGCTGGTCATGGCGGACCGGATCATGGCCCGCCACCTCCAACTCGGCACGCATCCCGACTGGATCCTGCCGGTCGACCCGACGTGGCGTGAGCAGCCGTTCGATGGGGACTTGAACTGGCTCTTCAACTACCACGCGTTACGTTGGCTGTTGCCGCTGCTGCAGGCCGGCCGCGACACCGGCAGTACCGCCTACACCACCCGCGCCTCGTTCCTGCTGAAGGACTGGCTGGCGTCCAACCCGCGATCGTCGACCGCCACGAAGATGGCCTGGAACGACATGGCAACCGGGTTCCGCGCCTCGGTCATGGCCTGCGCCACGCGCGATCTCGGCACGCCCAGCTGGCTGATCACCGGTCTGCGGGCCCACGGCACGGCCCTCGCAGATCCGAGCTTCTACGTCTGGCAGGGGAACCACGCCCTGAACCAGGTCATCGGTCTCGTGGACGTGGGTTGCGTCCTGGTGAACGCCACCTGGAAGTCGACGGCCTTGACGCGCATGGCCGCACTCATCGCGGAGAGCGTGGATGCCGAAGGCGTCACCAACGAACAATCCGTCGGCTACCAGATGTACAACTGGTACCACTATGAACGAGCCCGACGGCACCTGACGGCGTGCAACCTGGCTGTTCCGTCGGCGTTCGCACGGGTCACGAAGATGCCCGAATTCCTGGCCTACGCCACGGGCCCGGACGGCAAGTATGTCCAGCTCGGCGACACGGACCTGCAGGTGGCCAAGCCGATCCCGGACACCTACGCCGAGTTCGCTGCGACCGCCGGAGCGTCGGGCCCGAAGCCGCCGGCCCTGATCCGACGATACGCGGCCGGCTATCTGTTCGCCCGATCCGGCTGGGGCGACACCCGGCCATTCGCCGGGGAGACGCTTATCACGATGCGCTTCGGGCCTGGCCTCAAGCTGCACGGCCACATGGACGGCCAGTCGCTCACGCTGACGTCGCTCGGTCGTCGGCTGCTCGTGGATCCGGGCAAGTACACGTACACACCCGGGGCCTGGAAGGACTGGTTCGAGTCCCGCGCCGCCCACAGTGTCGTCGTCGTGGACGGGCTGACGTACGACGCCCGACTGGCCACTTCGTTCGGGTCCGTGGCAAAGTCGAACGCCTACTACGTGTCCATGACCAACACCGGGTACCCGGGCGTGGCCAACCGCCGCCGGGTCGTCTGGTCGCGTGCGACCGACTACCTGATCGTGGATGACGTCCTTTCGTCCTCTGTCACGAGGACATTCCGCCAGACCTGGCACCTGGCGCGGGGCTCGGCGCCGACCATCTCCGGGAACCGGCTCGACACGCGCTTCACGGGGACGAACATCGCTGTGGTCCAGCTACTTGGCAAGCCGTCGCTGCGGATCCTCACCGGCAAGACGAGCCCCATCCAGGGCTGGGTGTCCGAGGCGTACAACGTGAAGTTCAGCGCGCCCGTGCTGCAGGCGTCGGTCTCGGCGCGGGCCGCGAGGTTTCTGACACTGCTGGTCCCGTATACCGGCACGAAGCCCGTGATCGCGGGGCGCATCGTCAGCCTGACCAGTGCCGGCTACGTCGTGGACGTGACGATCGGGACGCACACGGAGCGGGTCACGTTGGCCTCCAGCGGGCCTACCATCGTGGTGCGCTGACCGCGCCAACGCGAACTCCGGCTTCCTCGCGACGGGCACTCGGATCCAGGGGTTGACCTCTCCCGCTGCGCGCGTACAGTACCGACAGGTTATATAACCGTACAGTGATAAACATGCAGCAGACCGATCCGCTCAGCGCCACGTTCGCCGCTCTCGCCGACCCGACGCGACGGGCCATCCTGGCTCGACTCGCGAAGGGGGAGGCATCGGTGAAGGACCTGTCGGCCCCGTTAGAGATGAGTCAGCCCGCGATCTCCAAGCACCTCCGCGTGCTGGAGCGGGCGGGGCTCAT